>NZ_JBDJLK010000008.1:0-104573 GCF_039673335.1 Pseudomonas sp. TWI929 | reverse complement strand
GGTCGAGCAATTGCTGCTGAATGGGCATAAAAAAATCCGATACCAGGGGGCTGGTATCGGATTTTCTAGAAACCCTGGCTCGGACTCAAATGCTTAAGTGAACAGCATTACACCTTTCGGTGAGCCTTTTGAGGCACCAGACGAACGGTTGTTAGCTGCGAGGCCCCGATTTTAGCGGGACTGGAATTTGGTGGATTTTTTGACGTACCTCAAAGGGTATCTATAAAAAAATCAGCTAGTTATGGCTTTCTGTGGAATCGAATCGGGAATTTTGGGGGCCTTTCGATTGCTGCTATGCGAGAGGGCGTCTGCTGCTGAAGACAGGGGGCACAAAATGTCTCGAGGCAGCGTTTACAGACGACCGCTATCGACCCAGGCTGTGTGAAAACCCTAACAGCTCTTTAGAGAGCGCGGTCCTACGTGAAATTTGAAAAGTTTCGGCTGCTTAGCTGACCCATAATTCGCGTAGGAGCGCGAATTATGGGTTGTTTTTCAACCAATCGAATCGCGCCGGAGGTTTTCACACAGCCTGGACCCAAAGCTGCCGTAGATGCCAAGCAGTGGCTCTGGGGATCATATCGCCCCATTTTTGTATTTGTCGAAGTCAGGCTGATGAGGGTGCTCCCACCAGCCATGATGGTCACGTTTGATCAGCTTGATTTCTTCCAGAATGAGATATTTTTGTCGAAGTCGTGGCCATTTTCTTGAACACATGGATTAAAAGGCGTGTAGCGATGTCCACCGCATGAGCCGTTGAAGCTAATAGCTCATTCATCCACCACAAGGTGAGCTAAATGCCCAGCGCCAAAGAAGGTCGATACCAGGCCTACAAGCTTCTGAAAGAGCTTGACTCCCAGATTTCCGAAACCATGAATCAGATCGCGTATGGGCGAATGAGCGGCGTCGACTGGGAGGAAACGTGTCGCTCACACCGGATTGCGTTTGAGGAGTGGATCCGGTTCGCTGACTTACAAGCCTTTGATGATGTCATTGGCCCCGACGAGGACACTGAGTAGGGCTCGCACCGTTGATTCAGGGTTCCAAAAGCGCAGTCGTGTCAGACGATTGCCTTAGTCAACGGCAGCTTTGGGTTTGTTGTGGTCGGTCTATCGCTAAAGTTCAGACCTACTTAGCACTTGAAGACCCATGCTCTTTCTAAACGGCGAGTCAGCAGCCGCACGGTCAGCAGGTAGTAATATCGTGTTGCCTTGCATCGCCTCGCTAATCGGTGGTCGAGAAACCAAGCAACATGTTTTTTCTGCCAACTCCAAGGTGTTTCTAGCTGCCAACGCTCTGCAATTTCGGCCTGAATGATTTTTGCCTGTCGCACATGGCGTTGCCGAGTTGAGTTCGACCCGGTCAGTACGCCAGCCAAGAACAGTTCCATATCGAATGGCTTACTCATATGCGTCCTCCAATGTAGGCCGCGACCACATCGATCCGTCCGTGTCCCAGCTCATAGCTAATTTGCCTCCGGGCCTCACGATCAAGGCGGTGATCTAACTGGTAGCATTTACCACCGTTGATAGGCGCGCGGTGGTGGGTGATTCGCTCATAGCGCTCACATGCGTACGCCGCTCGTAGCTCATGGAAGCCTTCCAGGTTGTGTGCATGCAGGATGTCCCTTGCTGGGCGGATGATTTCTTGCAACACACCAAGGTAGCTTTCGTGTGGCGCGATCAGGTTGCGGCTACCCGCAGGCGTCATCTGTTGTGCAAATCTAAGTGCACCTCGAACATGCTCGGTTACCGCAATCCAACGTGGCGCCGAGGCGCCAGCGCGGCCGCCTTTGGTGCCATCCTGAATGTTTATCCTGCCTAGGTCGTTAGCCTCGCGGCTTAGCCGTGGCAGATCAGCCAAGATGGCCTCACGCAAGCGCATGCCGGTGGCTCGCGCCAACAGAACAATTGCGGCGGCCCGTTGCTGATGACCCCGGCAAAGCGCATCGACGATCTGTCTAACCTGTTTGCGGTCTTGGCCCTGCGGCACCGTGTGGCGAACCCCAGTGCGCTGCATGCCCAGTGCCTTGCTCGGGCTGGGCAATTTCACGCACTGATCACCGCGAAGCGCCGCCATGGTTCTGTTAACGCTAGATAGCCGATTTTGCGCGGTGCTGATGGCGAGGTCACCGCGTCTAACTACCTCGCGAAGATAATCCGCGTAGTCGGCCAACATCTTCCGATCAATCTGTCGCGCATCATTAATGCCGGGACCTTGTTCGGAGCGGCACCACTTCACGAATGCCTGCCACCGATCACAGTGTGCCCTCACCGTGCCGTAGTGGCCGCCGCCGAACATGTCTTTCAGCGCTTGCGGACCTGCGTAGCTCAATTGCCTGCCGTAGCCGAAATTACGGCCATTGCGTTTACCCACCAATGCCATGTCGGTCACCTCTTCGTCCGCTCTTCGATCCTCGCCCCACGTCATCCCGCCAAGAATGTTGAGTGTTATCAGGGATCAAGGCCCCTGCGACCTGTGGGGAGTGTCCTCTACGCGGGACTGGCGGCTCCTTACGACCGGGAGCAAGGGCATCTCATGATCTGGCCTCCTAAGCACCGTTACCGGTGGGCGGGTGGAGGCAGTGCTGGCTGACGAGACCAGCGCCTGAAGATCCTGAGCCGGGTGAACGCAGCAATGCGATGACCGGGGCATGCCTGACTGTCAGTCAGGTGCAGTCCATTCCTTGGGCTGCGGCACCATCATCTACAGCGCTGTTGCTGGTGACATCGGCGTTTGTCACGCCGATTGTCACGAGGGGGATTGCCGCAAAGCCATGTGCGATCAGGGCTGCAGCAGTGTCAGGAGTGCCCGTCTCTTTCCACAGAAAGAGACGGGCACAGGTTGGCGCAATAGTCGGCCAAGCGGATGGGGTGCTGCAGGGCAGCACAGTACGGTGTCGCTGGCGCACGAGGGCCATGAGATTAGAGAGCATCCATCACCGGGGAGGTGACCGGGCGAGCTGCCGGATGCGAATCGCCCTTGGGGAGAACCACCGCGGGAGCGGCGTGACCTTTAAGGTTCGGGTCACCTGAGGTGCTGTCATCGACAGCGCTTACAAAGTCAGTTCTACGCCTGTGGATAATTTTGGTCAACGCCCCATTCCTCGTGGCTTGTGGGGCTGTGCATGAAATTATCCACCGGTGGAAATCAGTGGTATCCAAAGGATCCGGGTTGGCTTTTAGCTTTTCAAAGCGAGGTCCATCCAAACAGGGCGGCTTTGCAGCCCTGTTTGGATGGACCCGGATTAAAGAGCGGCCAACGTTGATCTGGAGGGTTCATCGACGATTGAATGCGCCACGCCCACTTGGTAAGGGGGTGATGTTGTCCCCAGCTGGATGGGCAAACTCATGTGGAGTGACATGCCCCGATCTGTTGGCATCGATGTAATTACTCCACCACGCCATGATCAACCGACGCTGCTCCAGAAATTCGGCCTTATGGATATAGGCGGCGCGCACGCGATTGCGTTCCTTGTGGCTCATCTGCCGCTCAATAGCCGCGTCTGTCCACAGCCCTGATTCCAGCAAGGCGCTACAGGCCATGGTCCTGAATCCATGCCCGCATACTTCCTTGGATGTGTCGTAGCCAACGTTGCGCAGCACCTGGTTAACCGTGTTCTCCGACATTGGCTTCCAATACTTGTGGTCACCGGGCAGCACCAGTTCGGAGAAGCGACTCAAGCCGCGCAGCCGTTCAAGGATCGCGATGACTTGCGGAGAGAGCGGCACCATCTGTATGTCTCCGCTCATCTTGGTGCCACGAGTGGAATTGCGTACGCCGTCGATTGGCTTGCGGGTGTCGGGGATTTCCCACATCGCCCTTTGCAGGTCGAACTCATCCCAGCGAGCAAAGCGCAGTTCGCTGGAGCGCACGAACACGTGCAGCGTCAGTAGTACCGCCAGTTTGGTTAGCTCACGGCCGTTGTAGTTGTCGATCCGGCTGAGTAGTTCAGGGAGGCGGTTGAGTGAGAGGGCAGGGCGGTGCACGGTGCGCGGGGCATGAATCGACCCTGCCAGATCGAGCGCCGGATTCTGGCTGATCTGTCGCGCTCGCTTCGCGCCTCGCATGATCGTGGAGAGATAATTCTGCACGCGCAGGGCAACGTCCATGGTGCCGCGCTCTTTTATACGCAGTGTGATCTCAAGCAAATCATGAGTATCGAGTTCAGCAATGGGGCGTTGGCCTATCAGGGGGAGGACGTGGGTGCGCAACCGACTCATGACGGTCTTGGCGTGCCCCTCCGTCCAGCGCCGGGACATTTCGGCGTGCCACTCCAGGGCGACGGTTTCAAAAAGCAGGGAGGCTCGTTGGGCGGCAAGCTTCGCTTTCTTCTTCTCTTCCATCGGGTCGAGGTTGTCGAGCAACAGTGCCTTGGCTTCATCGCGCTTGGCCCTCGCGACGGCCAGCGAGATGATGGGGTAGTTGCCGATGATCAGCGTGCCTTCCTTCCCGCTGGGCTTGAAATAGCGCAATCGCCACGTTTTCACGCCGTTGGGTTTCACGAAGAGGTACATGCCGCCACCGTCGAATAGCTTGTAGGCACGTTCGCGAGGTTTCGCCGTACGGCATTTGAGGTCGCTGAGAGGAACGGCTAGGCGTGGCATAAGGGTACGTTCTCCATGCAGGCAAGACGCTGTACCCTAAAAATACCCCCAGGGATGGGGTATTTTGTTGGATCCCGACGGAGGGTCCTGGAACGAAAAAACCCGCCAAATGGCGGGTTTTAGGGGCTTCCAAGGCATTCGCTGGAACGCGATGGAGCTGGATATGGTGCCGGCACCAGGAATCGAACCCGGGACCTACTGATTACAAGTCAGTTGCTCTACCATCTGAGCTATACCGGCAATGGGGCGTCATTATAACGATCGTTTGGCGCCTGTAAACCACTTCGTTGCGAATGTTCGCAAAAGACCTAAGTCACCGGCCCAAAAGGAGAATTTTCCTACCAGCCGCGGTGGATCGTGGTAACGCTTGGCTCGCTTTTGCCCGGGTTGAAGAACAGCTTGTCATTGTCGCAGCCGCGCTTGCGGCAGGGGCTCTCGGTGCGCAGGGGCAGGCCGTTGTCGCCGCCCAGTTGCATGCCGGGGTGGTTCCAGCCCAGGTTGCTGCTGTGGTGGGGCGAGGTGCTGCTGGCGCAGCCGGTCAGGGCCAGGGCGAAACTCAACAGGGCGAGGGGTTTGGCTCGGGTCACGATGGTCAGGTCCATTGGTCCATTGTCGATTCTGGCGCAACGCCAGAAGGCCGCGGGGCTGGTGGGCAGCGCGCGACGTCACTTTTTAATGATTTGGGGGGGGATGATACACCGTTGTGGCGCTTGGGCATTAGCCTTGTGTTGGCTGATTGGGCCTCTTCGCGGGTGAACCCGCGAAAGGGCCGGCAGCCGTACGAAGATTCTGAACCTGGGGCCTAAAAGCTTCAGGGCTTGGATGCTTCGGAAGTATCCTACGCGCGCCGCCGAAGTATCGCTGTTGTCGGGGAAGTGGCTCACGGATACCGTTTTCGGGTCGCTCTGGCGACCGGGTGTGAGAACCCTTCTTCGAATAAGCGCTAACCATTTATGGTGGCCGTACGTGGGCAGACTTCGGTCTGGCCGGGCTTCCTTATTCGACCGGTTTCTCACCCCGCGTACGGCTGCCGCCCCAAATCCGTGAGAAAGATTTCTGGCAGTCCCTTCCTCCGAATAAGGTTTTGCCATGAAGAAAGATATTCCCGAACCCATCACCACCGCAGGCGTGGAAACCTTCCTCGCCGCCGGCAACCCATCCCTCAATCTGCTGCGCGTACAGCCCGGCATCCCGGTCGATGCGGCCTATGAGCACGTCTCTATCCTGATGGGCTATATCAAGCACCTGGTGCGCGAGGGGGATATGGAGGATGACCATAAATTCCTCGGTGCGGCCGATTACCTGTGCGACATGGCCAAGGCGCTGATGAACGATATCGAGATTGCCAAGAACAAGGCGCACTAGGGGCTGACGCGAACCATGTGGGAGCGGGCGTGCCCGCGAAACAGACGACGCGGTGGATGGCACCGGCTTTGCCGGTGTTCGCGGGCATGCCCGCTCCCACAATGACTTCGCTAGCCTCTGGATTTTGAGTAGACAGTTGCCCCCACAAAGGTCGCACAGAGGCCTCTTTTGCCAACCACAAGAAATGTTTATGCACAAGTAGCATTGACGACTTGCGCGAAAGGCATGCCGGAGCGCTACACCGCTGGTCTTTGCGCAAACGCCTGTTTTTACTGGGCTTGACCTACAAGCAGGAATAAGCCAACCGCTTGAAATAGCGCTTGGCTCCAACAGGTAATCACAAGCTTGTTCACAGAGTTATCCACAGGTTGTGCTGCGGCTAACGGTCGCGCTCGGCGAGGATCAGCAGGTTGCGCGGGGTCAGTGGGTAGTCGCAGAAAAGGCCCAGGCGCACGTCGTAGCCTTGTTCTTCGAGGAACAGGGCGCGATCGAGTACCAGCCACAGCTCCAGCGGCCGGCGGAACAGGTTGCGTACGCGCTCCAGGTTGCGTACTTCGGCCAGGCGCTGCCAGCCGGCGGCTTCCAGTGCTGCCCAGTCCAGGTTGCCGTTCAGTGGCAGTTGCTTCAGATCAGCCAGATCACGGCAGTATTGCTCAAAGGGCTTCTCAAGCCAGGCCACTGGCAGGGAAGGCGTCGGCAGGTATTCGTCATTCTGGCGCTGCTGGCGTTGCAGCAGGTCGAAGCCCAGGCGCCGGGCCATCGAGGTGTCGCGCTGGCGCCGCACGCGGGCGCCGGCAGTAACGGTTTCGCTCAGGGGCAGGCCCAGGTCGTCCAGCGACAGCTGCAGGCTGGACGCTTGCGCAGCTGTGGATAAAGCCTGGTACTGCTGCACGGCGATGCGGTTATAGCAGCAAGGCGCTACGGCCAGTTGCCGGCACCCTTGCTGGCTGGCCAGTTGCATCAGGCGTACATGCAGGTCGCCACAGGCGTGCAGGGCGACAACGCTCTTTGCACCATCAAGGTGGCGGGCACTGTCGTTGGCCATTACATCCTGGTGCACGTGCTGCGCTGGCAAGTGGTGGTGCGCGCTCAGGGCCTGGCCGGCGCTGACCAGTTCGGCGTCGTATTCCAGGCAGGTCAGCTGCTGGCCGGGTTGTAGCAGGCGGCGGCCGAGGTGGCCTTTGCCGGAGCACCAGTCCAGCCAGTGGCGCGGCGGGTCGCGGAAGGCCAGGTGGCTGGCGAAGGCTTCGATCTGCTGCCATTTGCGGCCGGGGACGGCGACGTCGAGGCGGTGGGCGGCGGCGGGCAGGTCGGTTTGCGGGAGGTTGCCGAGGGCGGATAGCTGCTGGGCTTGCAGGGCCAGTTGCGGGAACGGGGCGGGCAAATGGTCAGCGGCACTGTCGGCTTCGGCGTCTGCCAGGGAGCATTGGCGCAGGTGGGCGGCAAGCTCGGGGTGGGTGGTTTCCCAGCCCAGGTACAGGGTGGTGAAGGGGCGGGGTTTCCACAGCTGTTGGTGCTCGATCAGGAACTGGTCGAGGGCATGGAAGCGGGTGCTTAGATGATGGCTGTGGAGGTGGTTGGGCATGGCAAGATGTGCGGTGGTTTTGAGGGCCTCTTCGCGGGTGAACCCGCTCCCACAGGTATAGCGCCACATGCGAGGTTGGCGCTATACCTGTGAAGAATGCCAGGAGATCTCAGCGGCCTTGGCAGGCATCCACCCGCAACCAGCGCTCCAGCAGCTTGAAGCCTTGCACCAGCAGGAACGAGATCACCAGGTAGAACACCCCGGCAGCGAAGAAGATCTCTACCGGCAGGTAGGTGCGGGCAATGATGGTACGGGCCATGCCGGTCAGTTCCAGCAGGGTCACGGTACTGGCCAGGGCACTGGCCTTGAGCATCAGGATCACTTCGTTGCTGTACGCTGGCAGGCCAATGCGCGCAGCACGCGGCAGCATGATGTAGAACAGCGTCTTGCCACGCGACATGCCCAGCGCCCGTGCCGCCTCGATCTCACCTTTGGGGATCGCCTGCAGCGCGCCACGCAGGATCTCGGCGATGTAGGCGGCGGTGTGCAGGGTCATGGTCAGCACCGTGCACCAGAACGGATCGCGCAGGTACGGCCACAGCGAACTCGAACGCACGGCATCGAACTGTGCCAGGCCGTAGTAGACCAGGAACAGCTGCACCAGCAGCGGCGTACCACGGAAGAAGAAGATGTAGCTGAACGGCACGGCGCGCACGTACCAGTGGCGCGAGGAGCGGGCGATACCCAGCGGGATGGCCAGGATCAACCCGGCAACCACGGCAATGGCCACCAGCTCCAGAGTCAGAACGGCGCCTTCGGCCAGGCGTGGCAGCCACTTGAAGATGACTTCCCAATTCATTATTCAGCCCTCGCAAAGCCGCGAGCGGCGCGTTTTTCCATGAAGTGCATGCCGGCCATGGCGATAACGGTCAGGCTCAGGTAAATGCAGGCCGCAACCATATAGAAGGTGAACGGCTCCTTGGTCACGGTCACGCCGATTTGCGAGTGACGCATGATTTCTTCCAGGCCGATCACCGACACCAGTGCGGTGTCCTTCATCAGGATCATGAACAGGTTGCCAAGGCCGGGCAGGGCGATGCGCCACATTTGCGGCAGGATAATGCGCGACAGGATGCGGCCCTTGGACAGGCCCAGTGCCAGGCCAGCCTCACGGTGGCCCTTGGGGATCGCCAAAATGGCGCCACGGAACACTTCGGTGGCGTAGGCGCCGAAGCACAGGCCCAGGGCGATTACACCTGCGGCAAAGGCGCTGAGCTCCAGGCCCGGCATGTTCAGGGCCTCGCCCAGGCTGTTCATCAGCCCGACGGTGCCGAAATAGATGAGTAGAACCCACAGCAGTTCGGGCACGCCGCGAACCAGGGTCGAGTAGAAGCCGCCAAGCCATTGCAGCGGCTTGATCGCGGAGGTCTTGGCCAAGGCGCCAAGCAGGCCCAAAACCAGGCCCAGCAGCAAGGCGCAAAGCGCCAGTTTTACGGTCATCAGGGTGCCGGCCATCATGGCCGGACCGAATCCGTGCAGGTCGATATTCATGGGCAGGTCATTCTAGGGACTTGCGCGCCGCAGGGGCGCGCAGGTCAGGGCGGGTCATTCGATGCTGAACGGGAAGTACTTGTCGTTGATCTTCTTGTACGTACCGTCTGCCTTGATTTCTGCCAGGGCTTTGTTCAGCTCGTCGCGCAACTTGGTGTCACCCTTGCGCACGGCAATGCCAATCTTGTCGCTGTCCAGCACCGGCTCGCCCTTGAACTCGAAGTTGGAGCCGTCTTTGCTCTTCAGCCACTCGTACTGCACGTACTTGTCGGCCAGGATGCCATCGATGCGGCCGGAGACCAGGTCGAGGTAGGCGTTTTCCTGGGTGTCGTAGAGTTTGACGTCGACGCCCGGGAAGTTGTCTTCAAGGTAGGTGCCGGCCAGGGTGGCGCGCTGGGTACCGATAACCTTGCCTTTCAGCGAATCTTTATCGGTCTTGAAGTCGACGTTCTTCGGCGCAATGAACTGCAGCTTGTTCGAGTAGTACGGTTCGGTGAAGTCGACGGCCTGCTTGCGCTCGTCGGTG
Organism: Pseudomonas sp. TWI929; assembly: GCF_039673335.1. Taxonomy (NCBI): domain Bacteria; kingdom Pseudomonadati; phylum Pseudomonadota; class Gammaproteobacteria; order Pseudomonadales; family Pseudomonadaceae; genus Pseudomonas; species Pseudomonas sp. TWI929. The sequence continues at coordinate 95,002 of NZ_JBDJLK010000008.1, read as the reverse complement.
ATCGACAGCGACGACACCAGGAAGTCGAACTTCTTGGCGTTCAGGGCCGGGATGATGCCGTCCCAGTCGGAGGTAACCACCGAGCACTCGACTTTCATCTTGGCGCACAGGGCGTCGCCGATGTCCTTGTCGAAACCAACCACGTTACCGCTGGCATCCTTGTTGTTGAACGGTGGGTAGGCGGCTTCGATGCCCATGCGCAGTTTTTCTGCGGCCATGGCGTTTGCCGACATCACCAGCGTGGCAGCAGCTGCCAGGAGGAACTTCTTGTAAGTGTGCATGTATTGCTCCGTTAGCGGTGGCTGGACATGAATTGCTTGCAACGCGCCGAGGTCGGGTTTTCGAAGACCTGTTGCGGCGATCCCTGCTCTTCTACCAGGCCCTGGTGCAGGAAGACGACTTCACTGGACACATGGCGGGCAAAGCTCATCTCGTGCGTCACCAGCAGCATGGTACGGCCTTCTTCGGCCAATGCGCGGATAACGTTTAGCACTTCCTGGACCATTTCCGGATCGAGCGCCGAAGTGGGCTCGTCAAACAGGATGACCTTGGGCTTCATGGCCAGGGTACGGGCAATGGCGGCGCGCTGTTGCTGGCCACCGGAAAGCTGGGCGGGGTAGCTGTGGCGTTTGTCGTAGATGCCAACCTTGTTCAGCAGCGCTTCGGCGGCTTCGATGGCCTCGGCTTTGCTCTGGCCGAGCACGCGGCGTGGCGCCTCGATGATGTTGTCGAGGATCGACATGTGCGGCCACAGGTTGAAGTTCTGGAAAACAAAGCCGATTTCGCTGCGCAGGCGATTGATCTGGCGGTTGTCGGCAGCGATCAGGTCACCGTTCTTGGTGGCCTTGAGCTTGAGGGCTTCGCCAGCGACCAGGATTTCGCCCTGGTGCGGGTTCTCGAGCAAGTTGATGCAACGCAGCAAGGTGGACTTGCCGGAGCCGGACGACCCCAGGATGGAGATCACGTCACCGTCGCGAGCGGTCAGCGAAATGCCCTTGAGAATTTCCTGCTCGCCGTAGCGTTTGTGCAGATTGCGGATTTCCAGCGCGGGCGTGGCCTGAGCCATGTGCGGTCCTCATGTGATCGGGTGCGTTCCCAGCTGTTGGCGGCCTTCCTGGCGTGCGCCAAGCTAGCATAGCGGCATTATGACGGCCAACAGGGTCGCCGGGGACTCTGGGCGCTGGTGGGGCAGTTTGTCGCATCGCTACAGCGTAACGTCGCGCAGATGTCCGCGAAGGTCTCGCCCAGCACCAGAGCCTTGATGAAAAAAGGCGCGATGGTGCCAGCTTTGGCCGGCTCATGGAAGCGGTTTTAGACCATTCGCGGCCCAAACCTGACCTCAAAGCCAGCCGATCCCTGTAGCAGCGGGTTCACCCGCGAAGGCCTGCATGAGGTCTTATGGTTGTACCCATGGGTTGCACTTTTTTGCATTGCGCTGGTGCACAGGTGTTACCGGGGAGCACCTTTGGTGCGTTTGTAAGTGGGTATTTCAGTAATCCAATGATTTGGCGACCTTTCGGTCAAGCCATGGCCGAAAGCCCTCCAAGCCGCGTGCTAAAAGGCTCGCCGCATTTTCTGACGAATGCATTCAGCACATGGCGCGCTAATTGCCAGTAGGAAACCGCCGATTGCAGCGACGCCTAGGCCAACCCCAGGCGCGCTCCGTACCCGCAGTCGGAGTGGTCCACTCCTTACAAAGGTAGTTTTAATGAGCGGTAACAATTCCAATGACCTCGCTCAGGGGCTCAAACAACGGCATGTGACCATGCTGTCCATCGCTGGCGTCATCGGTGCCGGCCTGTTCGTTGGCTCCGGCCATGCCATCGCAGCTGCCGGCCCTGCCGTGCTGCTGGCTTACGCCGCCGCCGGTACGCTGGTCGTGCTGGTCATGCGCATGTTGGGTGAAATGGCTGTTGCCTCGCCTGACACCGGTTCGTTCTCTACTTATGCCGACCGCGCCATCGGGCGCTGGGCCGGTTTCACCATTGGCTGGCTGTACTGGTGGTTCTGGGTGCTGGTGATTCCGCTGGAGGCCAACGCCGCCGCGGCCATTCTGCATGCCTGGTTCCCTGCGGTTGACCTGTGGGCCTTCTCCCTCATCATTACCCTGGCGCTGACCCTGACCAACCTGTGCAGCGTGAAGAACTACGGTGAGTTCGAGTTCTGGTTCGCCCTGCTCAAGGTGCTGGCAATCATCGGCTTCATCGCCGTGGGCTGTGCTGCCATGTTCGGCTTTGTACCGAGCAGCCAGGTAAGCGGTGCCAGCCACCTGTTCGATACCCAAGGTTTCATGCCCAACGGCCTGGGCGCGGTGCTGGCTGCGATGCTGACCACCATGTTCTCGTTCATGGGTACCGAAATCGTCACCATCGCCGCTGCCGAGTCGAAGGACCCGGGCAAGCAGATCAGCCGTGCCACCAACTCGGTGATCTGGCGTATCTGCCTGTTCTACCTGGTGTCGATCTTCCTGGTCGTGGCCCTGGTACCGTGGAACGACCCGGCGCTGGCCGAAACCGGTTCCTACCAGACTGTGCTGAGCCGCATTGGGGTGCCAAACGCCAAGCTGATCGTCGACATCGTCGTGCTGATCGCCGTGACCAGCTGCCTGAACTCGGCGCTGTACACCTCGTCGCGCATGCTGTTCTCGCTGAGCAAGCGTGGTGACGCCCCGGCCATTGCCCAGCGCACCACCAAGTCGGCCACCCCGCACGTGGCGGTACTGCTGTCCACTGCAGCGGCGTTCCTCTGCGTGTTCGCCAACTTCGTGGCCCCGGCCCAGGTATTCGAGTTCCTGTTGGCCAGCTCTGGCGCCATTGCGCTGCTGGTGTACCTGGTGATTGCCGTGTCGCAACTGCGCATGCGTGCCCAGCGTGAAGCCCGTGGCGAGAAGATTACCTTCAAGATGTGGCTGTTCCCGGGCCTGACCTGGGCGACCATTGCCTTCATCGTTGCCATCCTGGTGGTAATGGCGCTGCGTGAGGATCATCGTGCCGAGATCATCGCGACTGCGCTGCTGAGCATTGGCGTGGTGGCGGCTGGCTTGCTGGTACACCGCAAGCGTGAAGCTGCCGGGCGGGTGGCGCTGGATAACTGATCCGCGCTGGCTGCAATGAAAAGGCCGCGCCCTGTGAAGGGTGCGGCCTTTTTGTTTGCCTGTTCCGGCCCTTTCGCGGGTGAACCCGCTCCCACAGAGGTTCACCACAGGCCTTGATGTCAGTGGGGCCCTTTGTGGGAGCGGGTTTACCCGCGAAGAGGCCAGAGCAGGTTACTTGGCCCTATCAGCCAAACTGCTTCTGCTGTTGCTGCTGTTTGGCCACTGCCTCCGAGGCCGCCACATAGGCCGCCTGGAACTCATCACTCTCCAGCCAGGCCATGGTGGCCTCTTCGTCAGCGCCATCCAGCCATTTGCGATAGGCGTTGAACACCAGCACGATGTAGTCGGTGGCGTGTTCTTCGTTGTGCCCCTTGAGCACCAGGGCCAGCAGCGGGTCCACCAGGAACACCGAGATCATCGGCACCAGGCCGCCGCCTTCCTGGGCTTCCTTCATCTTGTTGAACATCGCGTCGTAGCTGCCCGACTCCAAGGCCTTGTTGTACACCTGCTCGACGCTGGCGCTGTCACCGGCGCTGGCCTTGACCGCCTGGCCGCTACGTACCATGCGGTTCTGCTTGGCCTTGCTGGCGGCGCGCTTGGCGCGTTTCTGTTGCTTGGTAGGGGTGGCCATGGGGAATCCTTGGGTGTGGCTGAAAAGTGCGCGTATTGAAGCGCAGTTGCCGGGGAAACCCAAGTGTTGCGCAAAGGGGGGCGCGCAGCAGCCCCGGCAATCTAACTGGCTAACCCTGCCGGCTCGTCTTCTTCGAAGCCGCGCGAGGCCCTACCTACCAGCAGCGCATCCGGCGTATGCGCCACGCTGTGGTCCTTGCCTGGGTAATCCAGCGAATGCAGGAAGTGCCGAATGCAGTTGATCCGCGCGCGCTTCTTGTCATCTGACTTGATCACCGTCCACGGCGCATCGGCAGTGTCGGTATGGAAGAACATCGCCTCCTTGGCGGCGGTGTAGTCTTCCCACTTGTCCAGCGACTTGATGTCGATGGGCGACAGCTTCCAGTGCTTGAGCGGGTCGTCGCGGCGCGAGATGAAGCGGCGCAGCTGCTCTTCGCGGTTCACCGAGAACCAGTACTTGAACAGCAGGATGCCGCTGTTGCACAGCATGCGCTCAAGGTCCGGGGCCTGGCGCATGAACTCCAGGTACTGCAGCGGTGTGCAGAAATCCATCACCTTCTCGACCCCGGCGCGGTTGTACCAGGAGCGGTCGAAGAACACCATTTCACCCGCCGTGGGCAGGTGCTGGATGTAGCGCTGGAAATACCACTGGCCCTGTTCCTGCTCGGAAGGCTTCTCCAGGGCAACGATGCGTGCGCCGCGTGGGTTGAGGTGCTCCATAAAGCGCTTGATGGTGCCACCCTTGCCTGCGGCATCGCGGCCCTCGAACAGGATCACCACGCGCTGGCCGGTTTCCTTTACCCAGCTTTGCACCTTCAGCAGCTCGATCTGCAGCGCGTGCTTGGCCTTCTCGTAATCCTGGCGGCGCAGGCGGGTGCGGTAGGGGTAACTGGCTGGTAGGCGCGCCGAGGTGCTGTCTTCGTTGCTGCCCCTGGGGGCAGTGGCCACTTCCAGTGCTGCAGGTTGCTGGCTGATGCTGGTGATCGTTGGCTCCGGCTTGCGCTGGCGTGGGCGCCGCGTGCGGATTGGGGTGATGGCGGGTTCGCTGGGGGCGGGGAGCAGGAGGGGGGATTCTTCGCTCATGGAGGTCCTTGCAAGTCGATTCGGATGTCCGTCCTCGATTGTGAAGGTGAGCGGGTAATGGCTATTTGATACTGGTCAATAACTGCCGGGGCTTTTTGTAGGTGCGGTGCACGCCTACGGTAAAAATCACAGACAACAAAAAACCCGCACTAGGCGGGTTTCTTGTTGTCGCTTCGGGTAACTTTGCAACCACCAGAAGCTTGAAGGTGGTGCCCAGAGACGGAGTCGAACCGCCGACACGAGGATTTTCAATCCTCTGCTCTACCGACTGAGCTATCTGGGCGACGAGGTGAATTAAATAGATTTTCTAACGGCCCGTCAACGACTTTTTTAAAAAATTTTAAATTAATTCCGTCGCTTACGATTCGTGGGGTCATTCCGAGGGTGGAACGTAGCCTTCCGCCTGGGCGTATTCTTCACCGGCGAAAAACTTGTCCATCTCGCCCTGGAGGAATTTGCGGTCCTCGGCGTTCATCATGTTCAGGCGCTTTTCGTTGATCAGCATGGTCTGGTGCTTCTGCCAGTCGGCCCAGGCCTTCTGCGAGATGTGTTCGAAGATGTCCTGGCCCTTGGCGCCTGGATAGGGCGGGCGCTCCAGGCCTGGCAATTGTTCTTTGTACTTGCGGCACATCACGGTGCGGGTCATTGGGCGTCTCCTGCAATCAGTTCGTCGGCCGCGCGTTTAAGCAGCTTTTTGACCGGGGCGGCGAGGCCCAGGCGCGGTGGGGTGGCGAGGTTATACCAGAGCCAGTCTGCCTCGGCCATGTGCTGGCCGACCGGGTCGACGCGCACCAGCCAGGGCTCGATCGCCAGCTGGAAGTGGCTGAAGGTGTGGGTCAGGCTGTCCATGGCGTGGCTACCAGCCAGGCGCAGGCCGTGCTGGTAGGCCAGGTCGTCGAGCTGGGCGATGTCGTCCAGCTCGGGCAGGCTCCACAAACCACCCCACAGGCCGCTGGACGGGCGGCGGTAAAGCAGGATGGCGCCATCGTGGTTGGCCAGCAGCGGCATCAGCGTGCGCCGTTGTGGCAGCGCCTTGCGCGGCTTGGGCTCGGGGTAGCGGGTTTCTTCACCATGCAGGTGCGCTTCGCAGCCGCGCTGCAGCGGGCAGATCAGGCAACTGGGCTTGCTGCGGGTACACAGCGTGGCACCCATGTCCATCATCGCCTGGGTGTAGTGGTTGGCGCGTTGCTGCGGGGTAAAGCGTTCGGCTGTGGCCCACAGCTGGTTGGCCACCTTGGGCTCGCCGGGGTAGCCGGCCTGGGCGGTGTAGCGGGCTAGCACGCGCTTGACGTTGCCGTCGAGGATCGGCGCGCGGATGCCCATGCTGATGCTGGCAATGGCCCCCGCCGTGGAGCGGCCGATGCCGGGCAGCTCGGTGAGCTGCTCGACACTGCGCGGGAACTCGCCGCCATGTTGCTCGACGACGATCTTCGCAGCCTTTTGCAGGTTGCGCGCGCGCGTGTAGTAGCCCAGGCCCGTCCACAGGTGCAGCACTTCATCCTCCGGCGCCTCGGCCAAGGCCTGCACGGTCGGCAGGGCCTGCATGAAACGGTCGAAGTAGTTGAGCACGGTGCTGACCTGGGTCTGCTGCAACATGATTTCCGACACCCATACCCGGTACGGGTTGATGCCCTGTTGCCAGGGCAGGTCGTGCCGGCCATGTTCGTCATACCAATCCAGCACAGCGCTGGAGAACTGCTCGGGGCTCATCGCTTGAACAGCCCCTTGAGCGCGTCTTTCACTTCCGGGCTCACTTTGTCTCCGAGTTTTTCATCGATCTTGTCTTGCAGGCGGTTGCCGGCCAGCTTGGCGGCAACCTTGCCCAGGCCGTCCTGGTCCAGGCGGCAGGCCTTGGCGCCCAGCTCCAGTGGGCCGCGGCAGCGCAGCGGTATTTCGACACCGACATAGCGTTCGTTGACCTGGCAGGCCGGGTCCGGCATGGCGCGCTGGTCGCCTTCGACGATCACGCCAACGTTGTAGTCCATGCCCAGCACACGCAGGTCGAGGTCGCCGTGGCCGTTGACGGTCAGGCCGGGGATGCGCGCCTTGAGGTCCGGGTTGCTGGCGACGCCGTTGCGTATTACCAGGCTGCCGCGCAGTTCCTGGAATGGGGTGTCCTTGCCGCGTGGCTCGCCGTTGAGCGATTTGCGGTTCAGCGTGGCGATGGCCTGGCACAGCTGCTGTTCCAGGTTGGCGTTGACCAGCACGCCATCGTTGATGGTGAAGTTGGCGTTGCCATTGAGGGTGTCGACCAGGGCTTTCTGGCTGTTGCCGGTAGCGGTCAGGTCGCTGGTCAGGGTCAGCAGGCCCTTGACCGGTGGTGCCTGCTCCTTGCCTTCGGCCTTGATGAAGTGCTCTACCGGCACCCGCTGGATGTTGGTGTTCACACCCAGTTGCGGCACGGCAGGGCGCACGTCGACTGTGCCCTTGGCTTCGAAGGTACCGTTGTACAGCTCGCCGCGCAGGGTTTGCAGGGTCAGCAGGCCGCCTTGGCCGATGGCCTTGAGCTGGGCGTCTTCGATCGGCAGCTTGTCCACGGTCAGCGAGCCGAAGGCCAGGTCGGCCTGCAGGTCGAGGGCGCGCAGGCGGTCGACCGGCAGCAGCTTGTCGTCGCTCCAGGCCACCTGGGTCGGGGCGTTAGGCAGCGGCGAGTTGCCGGCACCGGCCACGGCGCTGGCTTCCTGTTGCTTGACCTCGGCCTGGCGCGCAGCAGTGGCGCCCTTGGCTTCTTCGCTTTTGGCCGGCAGGTAGCGGTCGGCGTCGAAGGTGTCGCCTTTAAGCTGCAGGCGCAGCGCTTGCTTGGCGAAGTCTTCGACCGCGACGCGGCCACTGAAGGTGCTTTCGTCCAGCTTCACCGCCAGGTCTTCCAGGGCCAGGCTGTTCGGCGTGCCCTGCAGGCGGGTGACCAGCTCCAGCTTGGCGAAGGCCGCAGGGTCGTTGGTGGCCGGCAGCGGGCGGCCGATGCTGTCGAGGAAGGTGCGCAGGTTGAACTGGGCGATGGACAGGCCGCCGCTAAGTTGTGGCGCCTTGTCCAGGTCACGCAGGTTCAGCTCGCCCAGGGCGCGCAGCTGGTTGGCCGAGACTTTCAGGCCGCTCCACGAGGCGACATTGGCGGCCAGGTCGACCAGCAGTTGGCCCTGAGCAGCGAAGGTCACGGTCTTGCCGCCGGTCGGCTCACCGGAGGTTTCGCCCGACAGGCGCATGTCCTCGAAGTTGTAGCGCTTGAGCTTGCGGTCAAAGCGCAGCTCGCCGGCAAGCTCGGTGCGGGCCTTGATGTTCGGCTGGCTGGCGCTGATGAAGGCACTGGCCTTGAGCGGAATGTTCGTGCCTTCGTGGACCGGGCCGGTGCTCAGCTGGATGCTCTCGGCGCTGTAGCTTTGGCCGGTCTTGGCATCGGTGTACTGCACGCGGGCGTTGTTCACGGTCAGGCTGTCGATGTCCAGCTTGACGGCGCGGTCGTTGCCTTCGGCAGGCGCCGGCTTCTGCTCGGCGGGTGCCTGGGCCGGTGCATTGGCTTGTGCATCAGCGCCTGCGCCGTTCTGCGCAGGCAGTGGCTTGCCGATGTCCTCCCAGTTGCCATGGCCTTGTTCGTCGCGCGCCAGGGTCAGGTTCAGGCCTTCGACGCGCACGTCGCTCATCTGTACTTCGCGGCGCAGCAATGGCAGCACACGCACCGACAGGCCGAGCATCTGCAGGTCGGCGAACGGCTCCTTGGGTTTGTTCAAGGTGGCGATGCTGGCTTCGTGCAGCTCCAGGCCCAGCCACGGGAACAGGCTCCAGCCAATGTCGCCGTTGAGGGTCAGTTCGACGTGAGCCTTGTCGCGCGCCAGCTGGCGAATCTCGTCTTTGTAGTCGTTGGGATCGAAGAGGTGGGTCAGGGCGAAGCCCAGCGCCACGATGATCAGCAGCAACCCGAGAAGCCCCAGTCCCAGGATTTTGCCGAACGCTTTCATGGGCGAGTCCTTGTAGTCCGTTTTTGAAATTCAAGCGGCAGAGTATAGCGCCGCAGTGTATGTCCCTGCTTGTTCGACTAGAGATACAGGGCGTTTCCTACGTTTGCAGCAGATGGTACGGCTTTCCACAGACCGATGTTTGCCTGTGCCGGCCTCTTCGCGGGTACAGGCAACATGACCGTTTCAGCCGAGCAAAAATTAACGATATCAGATTGCTTTCACGCTACTTGATGCTGCTACCCTTGCGCCGCTTTGCCTGCACCCTCCCTACAAGAAGGATCAGATCCATGAGCAGTACCGTCGCGACGGGTACCTTGGCCAGTGCGCCAGGCTTCCTGTCGAAGGAGCGCATCATTGCCCGCCCGGGCTTCAACCGCTGGCTGGTCCCGCCAGCCGCCCTGGCCATTCACCTGTGCATCGGCATGGCTTATGGCTTCTCGGTGTTCTGGCTGCCGCTGTCGCAAGCCCTTGGCATCACCGCCCCGGTCGCCTGCGCGGCGGACATGGGCTTCATGGCCCGTATGTTCAGCGCCGAATGCGACTGGCCAATCTCGATGCTGAGCTGGATCTACACCTTGTTCTTCGTCTTCCTCGGCTGCTCGGCGGCGGTGCTGGGCGGTTGGCTGGAGCACGCCGGCCCGCGCAAGGCCGGCCTGGTTTCGGCGTTGTGCTGGTGCGGCGGCATGCTGATTTCGGCGCTTGGTGTGAAAACCCACCAGCTGTGGCTGATGTGGCTGGGTTCCGGGGTGATCGGCGGTATCGGCCTGGGCCTGGGCTACATTTCGCCAGTGTCTACCCTGATCAAGTGGTTCCCGGACAAGCGCGGCATGGCCACCGGCATGGCGATCATGGGCTTCGGCGGCGGGGCCATGGTGGGTGCACCGCTGGCCACCGCGCTGATGGGGCATTTTGGCAACGAGCACGAAGTAGGCGTATGGCAGAGCTTCGTCGCCATGGCGGCGATCTACTTCGTATTCATGACTGCCGGCGCCCTGGCCTATCGCGTACCGCCGACCGGCTGGAAGCCTGAAGGCTGGACGGCCCCGTTGAAAAAAGCCGGCAATGCCATGGTCACCGACCGCCACGTGCACGTCAGCGTGGCCTGGAAAACCCCGCAGTTCGCGCTGATCTGGCTGGTACTGTGCCTGAACGTGTCGGCCGGCATCGGTATTCTGGGCATGGCCTCGCCACTGCTGCAGGAAGTGTTCGCCGGCAAGTTGCTGGGCAACGAACTGACTTTCAGCCAGCTGAACGCTGCGCAGCTGGCGCAGATTGCCGCGATCGCCGCTGGTTTTACCGGCCTGCTGAGCCTGTTCAACATCGGCGGGCGGTTCTTCTGGGCGTCGTTCTCCGACTACATCGGCCGCAAGAACACCTACTTCGCCTTCTTCGCCCTGGGTGTGGGCTTGTACAGCCTGGTGCCGAACATGGGCCACCTGGGTAACGTGGCGCTGTTCGTGGCGGCGTTCTGCATCATCCTGTCGATGTATGGCGGTGGTTTTGCCACGGTGCCGGCGTACCTGGCCGACCTGTTCGGCACGCAGATGGTTGGTGCCATTCACGGCCGTTTGCTGACCGCCTGGGCGGCGGCGGGGGTGCTGGGGCCGGTGCTGATCACCTACCTGCGTGAGTATCAACTGGCGGCGGGCGTGGAGCGGGCGGCGGCTTACGACATGACCTTGTACATCCTCGCCGGCCTGCTGGTGCTGGGCTTTATCTGCAACATGCTGGTGCGGCCGGTGGCTGACAAGCACTTCATGAGCGATGCCGAGCTGGCGGCCGAGCGGGCGTTGAGCCATGACAAGGGTGCCGATGGTGCGCGGTCGCTGGAGTGGAAAGCGGCACCGGGCAGCCTGCCGCTGGTGCTGCTGGCCTGGGCGGTGGTGGTCGTGCCGTTGGCCTGGGGGGTGTGGATTACCCTGCAGAAGACGGCTGTGCTGTTCCATTGATGAGTGATACAGCCGGGTCCTAGAGCTCACGCGATCAGTTGTAGGAGCGGCCTTGCGTCGCGATGGGCTGCGCAAGGTCGCTCCTACAAGCAGCCCCAATTACCCGGTTGTATAGACCTGTAGCGGTATTCAGCCCCTGCAATTCCTCGCTTTGCCATATGTCATCCGCGTTTCAAGCTGGCGCGTTCTGGGCCTATAATGGAGCCCTTTTCGCCCAATGATTTTGCGGAGCTGGTGATGGTCGAACGTAAGGCTTCCGTCGAGCGCAATACCCTGGAAACCCAGGTCAAGTGCTCGATCAACCTCGATGGCAGTGGCAAGGCCCGATTCGATATCGGTGTGCCTTTTCTTGAACACATGCTGGACCAGATCGCCCGCCATGGGCTGATCGATCTGGATATCGAGTGCAAGGGTGACACGCATATCGACGATCACCATACCGTCGAAGACGTCGGTATCACCCTGGGCATGGCATTCGCCCAGGCCATCGGTGACAAAAAAGGCATCTTCCGCTACGGCCACGCCTATGTGCCGCTGGACGAAGCGCTGTCGCGCGTGGTCATCGACTTCTCCGGCCGCCCAGGCCTGCAGATGCACGTACCGTACACCCGTGCCAGCGTCGGCGGCTTCGATGTCGACCTGTTCCAGGAGTTCTTCCAGGGCTTCGTCAACCACGCCCTGGTCACCCTGCACATCGACAACCTGCGTGGCCACAACACCCACCACCAGATCGAAACCGTGTTCAAGGCTTTCGGCCGCGCCCTGCGCATGGCCATCACCCTCGACGAGCGCATGGCAGGGCAGATGCCTTCCACCAAAGGGTGCCTGTAAATGCAGACGGTAGCCGTAATCGACTATGGCATGGGCAACCTGCACTCGGTGGCCAAGGCGCTTGAGCATGTGGGCGCCGGCAAGGTGCTGGTTACCAGCGATGCTGCGGTGATCCGCGAGGCCGACCGTGTGGTGTTCCCGGGTGTGGGCGCGATCCGCGACTGCATGGCCGAAATCCGCCGCCTGGGCTTCGACAGCCTGGTGCGCGAAGTTAGCCAGGACCGCCCGTTCCTCGGCATCTGCGTGGGTATGCAGGCGCTGCTTGAACACAGCGAAGAAAACGACGGTGTCGACTGCATCGGCCTGTTCCCCGGCCAGGTGCGCTTCTTCGGCAAAGACCTGAAAGAAGACGGCGAGCACCTGAAGGTGCCGCACATGGGCTGGAACGAAGTTGGCCAGACCATCGACCACCCGCTGTGGCACGACATCCCTGACCGCGCACGTTTCTACTTCGTGCACAGCTACTACATCAATGCCGGCAAGCCAGGCCAAGTGGTCGGCCGCGGCCACTATGGCGTCGATTTCGCCGCTGCGCTGGCCGATGGCTCGCGCTTTGCCGTGCAGTTCCACCCGGAGAAGAGCCATACCCATGGCCTGCAGTTGCTGCAGAACTTCGTTGCCTGGGACGGGCGCTGGTAAATGAGCAGGTCGAAGACCAAGGCCCCGGTCATCACCCTGGCCCCCGAGCAGGAGCGCGAAGCGCTCGACACGCTCAAGCGCTTCCTCGAAGACCGTTTCGAGCTGGAGCTGGGGTCGTTCGAGGTGGCCGAGGTCCTTGAGCTGTTCAGCAAAGAAATTGCACCCCATTACTACAACAGGGCGATTGCCGATGTTCAGCTGCACCTCAAGGAGCGGTTCGAGAGCATCGAAAGTGATCTGTGGGCGCTCGAGAAGCCCTGAAACCCTAAGAACAGACAGGTTCCCAAGATGCTGATTATCCCCGCTATCGATCTGAAGGACGGTGCCTGCGTGCGCCTGCGCCAGGGCCGTATGGAAGACTCCACGGTATTTTCCGACGACCCGGTGAGCATGGCCGCCAAGTGGGTCGAAGGTGGCTGCCGCCGCCTGCACCTGGTTGACCTCAACGGCGCCTTCGAAGGCCAGCCGGTCAACGGTGAGGTGGTTACCGCCATCGCCAAGCGTTACCCGAACCTGCCGATCCAAATCGGCGGTGGCATTCGTTCGCTGGAAACCATCGAACACTACGTCAAGGCCGGCGTCAGCTACGTGATCATCGGCACCAAGGCAGTCAAGCAGCCAGAGTTCGTCGCCGAAGCGTGCAAGGCCTTCCCGGGCAAGGTGATCGTTGGCCTGGACGCCAAGGACGGCTTCGTTGCTACCGATGGCTGGGCTGAAGTGAGCTCGGTGCAGGTGATCGACCTGGCCAAGCGTTTCGAGGCCGATGGCGTCTCGGCGATTGTCTACACCGACATCGCCAAGGACGGCATGATGCAGGGCTGCAACGTGCCCTTCACCAAAGCCCTGGCCGAAGCCACACGCATCCCGGTAATTGCCTCGGGCGGTATCCACAACCTGGGCGACATCAAGGCCCTGCTGGACGCCAAGGCCCCAGGCATCATCGGCGCCATCACCGGCCGTGCCATCTACGAAGGCACCCTCGACGTCGCCGAGGCCCAAGCCTTCTGCGACAACTACCAAGGCTGAGGACTGAACCATGGCACTGGCCAAGCGCATCATCCCTTGCCTGGACGTGGACAACGGCCGGGTGGTCAAGGGCGTCAAGTTCGAGAACATTCGTGATGCCGGCGACCCGGTGGAAATCGCCCGTCGCTACGACGAGCAAGGTGCCGACGAAATCACCTTCCTCGACATCACCGCCAGCGTCGATGGCCGTGACACCACCCTGCATACCGTCGAGCGCATGGCCAGCCAGGTGTTCATCCCACTGACCGTGGGCGGTGGCGTGCGCACCGTGCAGGACATTCGCAACCTGCTCAATGCCGGTGCCGACAAGGTTTCGATCAACACTGCCGCAGTGTTCAACCCGGAGTTTGTCGGCGAAGCGGCGGACCGTTTCGGTTCGCAGTGCATCGTCGTCGCCATCGACGCCAAGAAGGTTTCCGGGCCGGGTGAAGAGCCGCGTTGGGAAATCTTCACCCACGGTGGGCGCAAGCCGACCGGGCTGGATGCCGTGCAGTGGGCGAAGAAGATGGAAGGCCTGGGCGCTGGCGAGATCCTGCTGACCAGCATGGACCAGGACGGCATGAAGAACGGCTTTGACTTGGGTGTTACCCGCGCCATCAGTGATGCGCTGGGTATTCCGGTGATTGCCTCGGGTGGTGTGGGTAACCTGCAGCACCTGGCCGATGGCATTCTGGAAGGGCACGCCAGCGCGGTGCTGGCGGCCAGTATCTTCCACTTTGGCGAGTACACGGTGCCTGAGGCCAAGGCCTACATGGCCTCGCGCGGGATCGTCGTTCGCTGACAGACCGCCGGGAGGGCTTCGCCCTCCTATCGCGACACAAGGCCGCTCCCACAAGTACAGCGCTGAGCCTGAGGCTTGTGCAGTACCTGTGGGAGCGGCCTTGTGTCGCGAAAGGGCCGCAACGCGGCCCCAATTTCATCACCCGTGATTCTTGCCGAGCAGCGCGTGATACAGCTCGGTATCCCCAAGTATCCCCACCACCTTGTCATTCTCCTGCAGCACCAGCTTGTTCCCGGTCTGGTAGCGAATCTGCAGTGCCTCACGCATACCAATGTTGGCATGTACCAACGTAGGCCTGCGGCCCAGCCCTTCCACCGACTGCCCCGGCGCCCAGTTCTGCATCTCCAGCCCATTCTGCCCCTGGCGCGCGCGCTTGATCGAGTTGCCTTCGCTCAGGTCCAGCCACGAATCGCCACCCGGGTCCAGGCACACCGAACCATTTACCCGCTTGCAGTTGTCCAGGCTGCGCATCAGGCTGCGGCCACACAGCACGTTCAACGGGTTGGTATGGGCAACGAAGGTACGCACGTACTCGTCGGCCGGGTTGAGCACGATTTCTTCCGGCTTGCTGTACTGGATGATCCGCCCGTCCTTCATGATCGCAATGCGGCTACCCAGCTTCAGTGCTTCGTCGAGGTCGTGGCTGACGAACACGATGGTCTTGCTCAGCTTGGCCTGCAGGCCCAGCAGCTCGTCTTGCAGGCCCTGGCGAATCAGCGGGTCGAGTGCCGAGAACGGTTCGTCCATCAGCAGGATGTCGGCATCCATCGCCAGCGCCCGGGCCAGGCCCACGCGCTGCTGCATGCCGCCCGACAGCTCGTCCGGCTTCTTGTTGCGCCACTGGGTCAGGCCCACCAGCTCAAGCTTCTCGTCAACCAGCTTGCGCCGTTCCTTTTCCGGGCGGCCCTGCATTTCCAGGCCGAAGCTGATGTTCTCGCGTACCGTCAGCCAAGGCATCAGGGCAAACTTCTGGAAGACCATGGCAATGCGCTTGGTGCGCATCATCTTCAGTTCGGCCGGGGTGCAGTGGGCAATGTCGATGTGCTTGCCTTCGTGCTCGACAAACAGCTTGCCGCGGCTGACGGTGTTGAGGCCGTTGATGCAGCGCAGCAGGCTCGACTTGCCCGAGCCGGAAAGGCCCATCAGCACACAGATTTCGCCTTTCTGGATGTCCAGGTTGGCCTTCTCGACGCCGACCACCAGGCCGGTCTGCTTGAGAATCTGCTCGCGAGTCTGGCCCTTGTCCAGCAGCGCCAGCGCCTCGCGCGGCTTGTTGGAGAAGATGACGTCGACGTCTTCGAAACGAATGATGCTCATGCTTCACCCCTTACCGGCAGTTCCGGTTGCTTGCAGATACGGTCGAGCATGATCGCCAGCAGCACGATCGCCAGGCCCGCTTCGAAGCCCAGGGAGATATCGGCGGTGTTCAGTGCGTTGACCACAGGTTTGCCCAGGCCGTCAGCGCCGACCAGGGCGGCGATCACCACCATCGACAGCGACAGCATGATGCACTGGGTAACGCCGGCGGCGATGCTCGGCATCGCGTGCGGCAGTTCGATACGGGTCAGCAGCTGGCGGCGCGAGCAGCCGAACGCCTTGCCGGCGTCCATCAGCTCCTGCGGCACGTCGCAGATGCCCAGGTAGGTGAGGCGGATCGGCGCGGCGATGGCGAACACCACGGTGGAGATCAGCCCCGGTACCACACCCAGGCCGAACAGGGTCAGGGTAGGGATCAGGTAGACGAAGGTGGGTACCGTCTGCATCAGGTCGAGTACCGGGCGCATGGCGGTGTAGAACATCGGCTTGTGCGCGGCGACGATGCCCAGCGGCACGCCGATGGCCACGCACACCACGGTGGCGAAGGTCACCTGGGCCAGGGTTTCCATGGTTTCCTGCCAGTACCCCAGGTTGAGGATCAGCAGGAACGACAGGGCGACGAAGGCGGTCAGCGCCCACTTGCGCTGGATGAAATGCGCCAGGGCGGCGAACAGGGCGATGAGTACGAACGGGTTGAAGAAAGTCAGGGCGCTGGTGACGCCATGGATCATGAACTCCAGGCCTTGCGCGATGGCGTCGAAGTAGTTCGCGCCGTTCTGGGTCAGCCACTCGACGAACGACGCGATGTACTGGCCCAAGGGTATTTTCTGATCGATAAGCATGATAGCGAGCTTCCACCTGCATAGATTGAAATCAACCCGGGGCAGGCACGGTCCTGCCCCGAGGTAGCGCTATTGCGTATTTCGTTATTGCGTCAGCTTGGCCTTGGCCGCCTCCAGGCCGGGTTTGCCATCCACGGTGGTAACGCCAGCCAGCCAGGCGTCCAGCTTGCCTGGGTTGTCCTTGAGCCATTTCTTGGCGGCGGCCTCTGGTTTCATCTTGTCGTCCAGGACATAGCCCATCATGGTGCTTTCATCCTTGAGCTCGAACGACAGGTTCTTCAACAGCTGGCCAACGTTGCTGCACTCCTGCGCATAGCCCTTGCGGGTGTTGGTCAATACGGTCGCCTTGCCGAAGTCGGGGCCGAAGAACTCGTCCCCGCCGGTCAGGTACTGCATCTTGAAGCGGGTGTTCATCGGGTGCGGTTCCCAGCCCAGGAACACCAGTGCCTCGCCACGTTTTTGCGCGCGGTCGACCTGTGACAGCATGCCGGCCTCGCTGGACTGGACGATCTTGAAACCGGCGTCCTTCAGGCCGAAGGCGTTCTTGTCGATCATGCTCTGAATGGTGCGGTTGCCATCGTTGCCCGGTTCGATGCCGTAGATCTTGCTGTCGAGTTCTTTCTTGAACTTGGGAATGTCGCTGAAATCCTTCAGGCCCTTGTCATACAGCGCCTGGGGCACGGCCAGGGTGTACTTGGCGTTCTCCAGGTTGGCGCGCACGGTCTCGACAGTGCCGGCGTCGCGGTACTGCTTGATGTCGTTTTCCATGGTCGGCATCCAGTTGCCGAGAAACACGTCCAGGTCCTTGCCGGTGGCCAGCGACTTGTAGGTCACCGGTACCGAGATCATGGTGGTGTGGGTCTTGTAACCCAGGGCTTCGAGCACAACGCTGGTGGTCGCGGTAGTGACAGTGATGTCAGTCCAGCCGACATCCGAGAACCGTACCGTCTGGCATTGCTCGGGTTCGGCAGCCTGAGCCAGCAAGGGCGCAGACAACAACGCAACCAGCAACAGCGAGGGTGAACCTTTCATGGATGGACTCCTGTGATTTTGTCTTCGGGTTCGCGTGGGTCGCCGGGCTTTCTGAAGGTCCGGTCGACCAGGCCTGCAGAGGGCAGGATGCGTGGCCGTGCTTTACGAGTCGCTTTCGATAATCCTCCAGCGTTGGGCAATCGCCTACTGGTGGGGTCGTAACCAGTACGGAACGGGTCGTATCCAGTACGGGCGATGTCGCTTATGGATTTTTCCACCCCTTCGGCCGCAATTTTGCGTCACGAGGCCCCCGAAAAACGGCGCGACGGGGGGAGCTCCTTGGGTAAAAACAGCGCGGCGCTGCTGGACAAAAGTACGTCGGTTGCAGACGGCGAGGGGGGCGGTAAAAGCCTGATGATGCGTGCATTCACGGCGGCCCGCTGTTTCAGCCTAGCAGCTGCCCCGCCCTGCGCATGGCGCGCAGAGACAAGCCCAGCAAGAGGTGATTCGACAATGGCCATTAGCGTGTTCGACCTGTTCAAGATCGGTGTCGGGCCCTCCAGCTCCCACACCGTCGGCCCCATGCGTGCTGGCGCCCTGTTCGTCCAGGGGCTGCGTGAGCGCGGCGAACTGGAGCAGGTAAAGCGGATCGAAGTGCGCCTGTATGGCTCGCTGTCGGCCACCGGTGTCGGGCATGGCACCGACAACGCCACCATCATGGGCCTGATGGGCGAATGGCCGGACGCCATTGACCCGACCCAGATCGTGCCGCGTATCGCCGACCTGCGCGAAACCAATACCCTGCAACTGGACAACCGTCTGCCCATCGAGTTTGTCTGGGCCCGTGACATGCTGTTGCTGGACGAGAACCTGCCGTACCACCCCAACGCCATGACCCTGATTGCCGAAGGCGAGCAGGGCGAGCTGCACCGCGACACCTACTACTCGGTGGGTGGCGGTTTCGTGGTCGATGCCGCGCAGGCCGCCAGCGGCGTGCTGGATGCCGACCAGACGGTGCTGCCGTACGACTTCAACAGCGCCGCCGAGCTACTGCGCCTGTGCAAGCAAAACGACCTCAGCGTGTCGCAATTGATGATGGCCAACGAGAAGGTCTGGCGCAGCGAGGAAGAGATCCGCGCCGGCCTGCACAAGCTCTGGGAAGCCATGCAGGAATGCGTCAACAACGGCCTCAAGTATGAAGGCACGCTACCTGGCGGGCTGAACGTGCGCCGTCGCGCAGCCAAGCTGCACCGCAGCCTGCAGGAAATTGGCAAGCCCAACGTGATCGGCTCGACCATGAGCGCCATGGAGTGGGTCAACCTGTTCGCCTTGGCGGTCAACGAAGAAAACGCCGCCGGCGGGCGCATGGTCACCGCGCCCACCAATGGCGCGGCCGGCATCATCCCGGCGGTGCTGCACTACTACATGCGTTTCAGCGATGCGGTGAACGACTCCAGCGTGGTTGACTACTTCCTCGCCGCCGCTGCGGTGGGCATCCTGTGCAAGAAGAACGCGTCGATCTCCGGTGCCGAAGTGGGTTGCCAGGGTGAAGTCGGTTCGGCTTGCGCCATGGCCGCGGCGGGCCTTGCCGAAGTGCTTGGCGCCACCCCGCCACAGGTGGAGAACGCCGCTGAAATTGCCCTGGAGCACAACCTCGGCCTGACCTGCGACCCGGTCGGCGGGTTGGTACAGGTACCGTGCATCGAGCGCAACGCGATTGCCGCGGTAAAGGCCATCAACGCGGTGCAGATGGCCCTGCGTGGCGATGGCGAGCACTTCATTTCCCTCGACCAGGTGATCCGCACCATGCGCGATACCGGGGCCGACATGCACGACAAGTACAAAGAGACCTCGCGTGGAGGCCTGGCGGTCAGCGCTATCGAGTGCTGATTGCTTGATCTGATCAAGGGCCTCTTCGCGGGTAAACCCGCTCCCACAGGTACTGCATTGCCCTTACAGGCGGTGCTGTACCTGTGGGAGCGGGTTTACCCGCGAAGGGGCCCTTGAGTTTTAAGCCGGTGCAACATAACCACCAACGCCCCCTTATGGTGCAACACGACGCATACCGATCGTCGGGTGTCGTTATCAGTGCTAGCGTTGTCGGTGACACTCAAGAGTGTCGTTTCTGGGCAACTTACACTGCGCGTGTCACCAAATTGCTCAGCTGTTACACGCACGGTGCCTAGCACGCCCGTTTTGCGGACATCGGCCAACTCGATCAAAGCACCTGATTTGCCGAACAAAGGCGTCGTTTTCAGGTTTTTTTGGACAGCCGTTCAATTTCAGGCACGGCGTT
Source organism: Pseudomonas sp. TWI929 (assembly GCF_039673335.1). NCBI lineage: Bacteria > Pseudomonadati > Pseudomonadota > Gammaproteobacteria > Pseudomonadales > Pseudomonadaceae > Pseudomonas > Pseudomonas sp. TWI929. Next base: position 75,589 of record NZ_JBDJLK010000008.1, on the reverse strand, counting down.
TGCGTTGAGATTGGCCACCAAGCCCCTGCACACGAAACGGGGGCAATAACAAGAAATCAGTGCCCGCCTGAGGCACACCCTGCATTTGTGTGAGGAGAAATCGCGATGACGTCGTACACCTCCGGGACCCCAACCCAGAACCGCACAGCACCCCAGTCCATCGGGTTTCTTCTATTGGACAACTTCACCCTGATTTCCCTGGCATCGGCCGTCGAGCCGCTGCGCATGGCCAACCAGCTGTCCGGCCGTGAGCTGTACCGTTGGCACACCCTCACCGTTGATGGCGGCCAGGTCTGGGCCAGCGACGGTTTGCAGATTACCCCCGACGCGGCGATGCATAGCGCCCCTCCGATCGACACCGTGATCGTCTGTGGCGGCGTAGGCATCCAGCGCACCGTCACCCGCGAGCATGTGACCTGGCTGCAGGCCCAGGCCCGCCAGTCGCGCCGCCTGGGTGCAGTGTGCACCGGCAGCTGGGCCCTGGCCTGTGCCGGCCTGCTCGACGGCTTCGATTGCAGCGTGCACTGGGAATGCCTGGCGGCCATGCAGGAGGCCTACCCGCGGGTGAACATGAGCACCCGCCTGTTCACCCTCGACCGTAACCGTTTCACCAGCTCTGGTGGCACCGCGCCGCTGGACATGATGCTGCACCTGATCAGCCGCGATCACGGCCGTGAATTGTCGGCGGCGATCTCCGAAATGTTCGTCTACGAGCGCATCCGCAACGAGCAAGACCACCAGCGCGTACCGCTCAAGCACATGCTCGGCACCAACCAGCCAAAGCTGCAGGAAATCGTCGCTTTGATGGAGGCCAACCTCGAAGAGCCGATCGACCTGGACGAACTGGCGGTGTACGTGTCGGTATCGCGCCGCCAGCTCGAGCGCCTGTTCCAGAAGTACCTGCACTGCTCGCCGTCGCGCTACTACCTGAAGCTGCGCCTGATCCGCGCGCGGCAGTTGCTGAAGCAGACGCCAATGTCGATCATCGAAGTGGCGTCGGTGTGCGGCTTTGTGTCTACCCCGCACTTCTCCAAGTGCTACCGCGAGTACTTCGGCATTCCGCCGCGTGACGAGCGAGTGGGCTCCAACACGGCGCAGCAGGTGGCGATGATGCCGATTCCGCAAGCCATGACCCTGTCGCCGCACAGCGGTCCGATGGCGGCCTTGAGCCAGGCGCGCAACGAGTCAACCTTTGCCAGCGTAAGGCTCTGAAACAGCACTGGCCTCTTCGCGGGTAAGCCCGCTCCCACAGGTATCGCACCGCTTTTGAGACCGGTGCAGTACCTGTGGGAGCGGGTTTGCCCGCGAAGAGGCCAGCACTGACTCATGAATAAAAAAAGACCCGCGGCGCCTCACGGCGCAGCGGGCCAAATCGGCCTCGGCCGCTTCAGTGTCAGATATGCAGGGCGTGGCCCAAGGCGCGCAGTGCCGCTTCCTGGACTGCTTCACCCAGCGTCGGGTGGGCATGGATGGTGCCGGCCACATCTTCCAGGCGCGCACCCATTTCCAGCGATTGGGCAAACGCAGTGGACAGCTCGGAAACCGCCACGCCAACCGCCTGCCAACCCACGATCAAGTGGTTGTCACGCCGCGCCACCACACGCACGAAACCACTTTTCGATTCCAGGCTCATGGCCCGGCCGTTGGCGGCAAACGGGAACTGCGCGACGATGCAGTCCAGCCCTTGCTGGCTGGCTTGCTCCGGGGTCTTGCCGACCACCACCACTTCCGGGTCGGTGAAGCACACGGCGGCAATCGCGCTGGGCTCGAAGCGGCGTGCCTTGCCGGCGATGATCTCGGCCACCATTTCACCCTGGGCCATGGCCCGGTGCGCCAGCATCGGTTCACCGGCCACGTCGCCGATGGCCCAGACGTTGCGCATGCTGGTCTGGCAGCGCTCGTCGATGGCAATGGCGGCGCCATTCATTTTCAGGTCCAGGCATTCCAGGTTGAAACCTTGGGTGCGCGGCCGGCGGCCTACGGCCACCAGCACCTGGTCGGCTTCCAGGCACAGTTGCCCGCCCTTGCCGTCGTTGGCCAGCAGGCAGCCATTTTCGTAACCTTCGACGCTGTGGCCCAGGTGCAGGGTGATGCCCAGCTTCTTCAGCGACTCGGCCACCGGGGCTGTCAGCTCACTGTCGTAGGTCGGCAGGATGCGCTCGCGCGCTTCCACCACGCTGACCTGTGCGCCCAGCTTGCGGTAGGCGATGCCCAGCTCCAGGCCAATGTAGCCACCGCCCACCACCACCAGGTGTTGCGGCAGGGCTTTTGGTGCCAAGGCTTCGGTCGAGGAAATCACCGGCCCGCCCAGCGGTAGCATCGGCAGTTCGACGCTGTTGGAGCCGGTAGCCAGCAACAGGTGCTCGCACTGGATGCGCTGGCCATCGACCTCGACCTGTTTGCCGTCGAGCACCTTGGCCCAGCCGTGTACCACTTTCACCCCGTGCTTTTTCAGCAGGGCGGCTACACCGGTGGTCAGGCGGTCGACGATGCCGTCCTTCCAGGCCACGCTCTGGCCGATGTCCAGGCGTGGCGATGCCACGCTGATGCCCAGCGGCGATGGCTCGGTAAAGCGCGAAGTCTGGTGGAACTGCTCGGCAACATGGATCAGTGCCTTGGACGGGATGCAGCCGATGTTCAGGCAGGTACCGCCCAGCGCCTGGCCTTCCACCAGCACGGTAGGAATGCCCAGTTGCCCGGCGCGGATGGCAGCCACATAGCCACCAGGGCCGCCGCCGATGATCAGCAGGGTAGTTTGAATAGTCTGGTGCATGCTCACTCCACGAACAGGCAGGCGGGTTGTTCGAGCAGGCCACGCACGGCCTGGATGAACAGCGCGGCATCCATGCCGTCGACCACACGGTGGTCGAACGAGCTGGACAGGTTCATCATCTTGCGCACGACGATCTGGCCGTCGATCACCACCGGCCGCTCAACCATGCGGTTGACGCCGACAATCGCCACTTCCGGGGTATTGACCACCGGCGTGCTGACGATGCCACCCAGGGCACCCAGGCTGGTCAGGGTGATGGTCGAACCAGACAGCTCCTCACGGTTGGCCTTGTTGTTGCGCGCAGCGTTGGCCAGGCGCGAGATCTCGCCGGCATTGGCCCACAAGCTGCCCGCTTCGGCATGGCGCAACACAGGCACCATCAAGCCGTTGTCACCCTGGGTGGCGATGCCCACATGCACCGCGCCATGGCGGGTGATGACTTGCGCTTCGTCGTCATAGGTGGCGTTGATCTGCGGGAAGTCACGTAGCGCCACGACCAGGGCGCGCACCAGGAACGGCAGCAGGGTGAGCTTGCCGCGGCTGTCGCCGTACTTGCTGTTGAGCTGCTGGCGCAGGGCTTCCAGGGCGGTGACGTCGATTTCTTCCACATAGCTGAAGTGCGCGACCCGGCGCTTGGCGTCCTGCATGCGCTGGGCAATCTTGCGGCGCAGGCCGATCACCGGCACCTGCTCGCTGTCGCTGCGCTTGGCATAGCCATTTGGCGTTTGCCCGGCGGCGCTTTGCGGCTTGCTCATGAAGGCGTCGAGGTCTTCGTGCAGGATGCGCCCGGCCGGGCCGCTGCCATGCACGTAACGCAGTTCGATACCGGCGTCCAGCGCGCGTTTGCGCACCGCTGGCGAGGCCAGCGGCTTGTCACCCGGCTGGCGCGGCACGATCGGGGCTGCCTCGTGGTTGGCAGGCGCCTGGTATGCTGCGGGTTTTGCGTCTTGCTGTGGCGCCGGCTTGGCCGCTACAGGGGCAGCAGGGGCCTCGACCGGTTTGGCCGTTGGCACATCCACATGGTTGCCGCTGCCTTCCACTTCGATGCGGATCAGCTCGCTGCCAACCGCCATCACTTCACCAGGCTGGCCACCCAGGGCCAGCACCTTGCCGCTGACCGGCGAAGGGATTTCCACGGTGGCCTTGTCGGTCATGACGTCGGCCACCACCTGGTCCTCGGCGATCATGTCGCCGACCTTGACGAACCATTCCACCAACTCGACCTGCGCGATGCCTTCGCCAATGTCCGGCATCTTGATGACGTGCGTGCCCATTCAGACCTCCATGACCTTTTTCAATGCCGCACCTACCCGCGAAGGCCCTGGGAAGTAAGCCCATTCCTGCGCGTGAGGGTAGGGGGTGTCCCAACCAGTGACGCGCTCGATCGGCGCCTCCAGGTGGTGGAAGCAGTGCTCTTGCACCAGCGACACCAGTTCGGCGCCGAAGCCGCAAGTGCGGGTGGCTTCATGCACGACGACGCAGCGGCCGGTCTTTTTCACCGACTCGACGATGGTGTCCAGGTCCAGCGGCCACAGGCTGCGCAGGTCGATCACTTCGGCGTCGACGCCGGTTTCTTCGGCGGCCACCTGGGCCACATATACCGTGGTGCCGTAGGTCAGCACGGTCACGTCATTGCCGGGGCGGGTAATGGCGGCCTTGTCCAGCGGCACGGTGTAGTAGCCATCGGGTACGGCGCTGTGCGGGTGCTTCGACCACGGGGTTACCGGGCGGTCGTGGTGGCCGTCGAACGGGCCGTTGTACAGGCGCTTGGGCTCAAGGAAGATCACCGGGTCGTCGCATTCGATCGAGGCAATCAGCAGGCCTTTGGCGTCATACGGGTTGGACGGCATGACGGTGCGCAGGCCGCACACCTGGGTGAACATCGCTTCCGGGCTCTGGCTGTGGGTCTGGCCGCCATAGATGCCGCCACCGCAGGGCATGCGCAGGGTCAGCGGGGCGATGAACTCGCCGGCCGAACGATAACGCAGGCGCGCCATTTCCGAGACGATCTGGTCGGAGGCCGGGTAGAAGTAATCGGCGAACTGGATTTCCACCACCGGGCGCAGGCCGTAGGCACCCATGCCCACGGCCGTGCCGACGATGCCGCTCTCCGAGATCGGGGCGTCGAACACACGGGATTTGCCGTATTTGTTCTGCAGGCCCTCGGTGCAACGGAACACGCCGCCGAAGTAACCGACGTCCTGGCCGTACACCACTACATTGTCGTCGCGCTCAAGCATGACATCCATGGCCGAGCGCAGGGCCTGGATCATGGTCATGGTAGTGGTGGCCATGGCGGTTTCCGGGTTGATGCTGTTATTGTGGTCGTTCATCTCAAACCCCCAGTTCCTGGCGTTGACGGCGCAGGTGGTCGGGCATTTCCTTGTACACGTCCTCAAACATCGAGGCGGCGCTAGGGATGTGACCGTTGGCCAGGGTGCCGTACTGCTCGGCTTCCTTCTGCGCGGCAATCACCGCGGCTTCGAACTCGGCCGTGGTGGCCTGGTGTTCTTCCTCGGACCAGTGGCCGATCTTGATCAGGTGCTGCTTCAGGCGGGCGATCGGGTCGCCCAGCGGGAAGTGGCTCCAGTCGTCGGCGGGGCGGTACTTGGACGGGTCGTCCGAAGTCGAGTGCGGGCCGGCACGGTAGGTGACCCATTCGATCAGGCACGGGCCCAGGCCGCGGCGGGCGCGTTCGGCGGCCCAGCGCGAAGCCGCGTATACGGCGACGAAGTCGTTGCCGTCTACCCGCAGCGAGGCAATGCCGCAACCCACGCCACGGCCGGCGAAGGTGGTCGACTCGCCACCGGCAATGGCCTGGAAGGTAGAGATCGCCCACTGGTTGTTGACCACGTTGAGGATCACCGGGGCGCGGTACACGTGGGCGAAGGTGAGGGCGGTGTGGAAGTCCGACTCGGCGGTAGCGCCGTCACCGATCCAGGCCGAGGCAATCTTGGTATCGCCCTTGATGGCCGAAGCCATGGCCCAGCCAACCGCCTGCACGAACTGGGTCGCCAGGTTGCCGCTGATGGTAAAGAAACCGGCCTCGCGCACCGAGTACATGATCGGCAGCTGGCGGCCCTTGAGCGGGTCGCGCTCGTTGGACAGCAACTGGCAGATCATCTCCACCAGCGACACGTCGCGGGCCATCAGGATGCTTTGCTGGCGGTAAGTAGGGAAGCACATGTCGGTGCGGTTCAGCGCCAGCGCCTGACCACTGCCGATGGCTTCTTCGCCCAGGCTCTGCATGTAGAAGGACATCTTCTTCTGGCGCTGGGCGACCACCATGCGGCTGTCGAAAATGCGCGTCTTGAGCATGGCACGCATGCCTTGGCGCAGCACTTGCGGGTCGATGTCTTCGGCCCATGGGCCTTGGGCGTTGCCCTGCTCGTCGAGCACGCGGACCAGGCTGTAGGACAGGTCGGCGGTGTCGGCAGCATCGACATCGACAGGGGGTTTACGGGCTTGACCTGCATCGTTCAGGCGCAGGTAGGAGAAATCGGTCTGGCAGCCTGGCCGGCCGGTGGGCTCGGGCACATGCAAACGCAGGGGGGCGTACTCGTTCATGCTTTTTACGCTCGCTCGGGTATTTGTTTTTGTGAGCTCTGAAGCGGCCGCCGCTGAGTACCGGCTTGTGACTGGTAGGTCAGCGTCCCCTACATCTTAGTGGCCCGGCAGGAGAATTTTTCTCTCAAGTTGATTGCCTTTGCCGAGCGGGCCAGATAAACATTCCGCATAAACACAAAAAACCGGTGATTTTGTCTCATGCGCAAACTCGATCGTACCGATATCGGCATTCTCAACAGCCTGCAGGAAAACGCCCGCATCACTAACGCCGAGCTGGCACGCTCGGTAAACCTGTCGCCCACGCCCTGTTTCAACCGGGTGCGGGCCATGGAGGAGCTGGGGGTAATCCGCCAGCAGGTGACCTTGCTGTCGCCCGAGGCGTTGGGGCTGGATGTGAATGTGTTCATCCATGTCAGCCTGGAAAAGCAGGTGGAGCAGTCGCTGCACCGCTTTGAAGAAGAAATTGCCGAGCGGCCCGAGGTGATGGAGTGCTACCTGATGACCGGTGACCCGGATTACCTGTTGCGGGTGCTGCTGCCGAGTATCCAGGCGCTGGAGCGGTTTCTCGATTACCTGACGCGGTTGCCGGGGGTGGCCAATATCCGTTCGAGTTTTGCCCTGAAGCAGGTGCGCTACAAGACCGCCTTGCCGTTGCCGGCCAATGGCATGACCTTGCGGGAATAGTGGTTGCCTGTGCTGGCCTCTTCGCGGGTGAACCCGCTCCCACAGGTACGGCGCCGCACTTGAGGGCAGTGATATTCCTGTGGGAGCGGGTTTTCCCGCGAAGAGGCCGGCACAGGAAAAGAGGCTGCTTGATATTTTAAACACCCCCAGCCTATGTTGTTGTCAGCCTACAACAACAAGGACAAGCGTCATGAGCACCGCTCAGCTCCAGGGCATCGATGAAATCGAATGCGTCACCCCCGACCTCAACGGCGTCCCGCGCGGCAAGGTGATGACCGCCGAGGGCTTCCTTGAAGGCCGCCGCCTGCAGATGGCCCGGGGTGTGCTGCTGCAATGCATCATGGGCGGCTACCCGCCGGCAAGATTCTACGGCAGCGACGATGGCGACCTGGCGCTGGTGGCCGAGCCCAGCCAGGTTCACCGCCTGCCCTGGAGCAACGACGGCCGCGCCCTGGCCATCTGCGATGCCAACGAACTGGATGGCCGGCCCTCGGCACTCTCCACCCGTGGCCAGCTCAAGGCAGTGATCGCCCGCTACGCCGCGCTGGGCCTGGCGCCTGTGGTGGCGACCGAGCTGGAGTTCTTCGTGTTTGCCCCCAACAGCGACCCGCAGCAGCCGTTCCAGCCACCGCAGGGCATCGACGGCCGCCGCGAGCTGGGCCATTCGGCATTCAGTGTCAGCTCCAACAACGGCCTGCGCCCGTTCTTCAAGGAGGTGTACCAGTGCATGGCCGCACTCGGCCTGCCGCGCGACACCTTCATGCATGAAATGGGCGTCAGCCAGTTCGAGATCAACCTGCTGCACGGCGACCCATTGCTGCTGGCCGACCAGACCTTCCTGTTCAAGCACCTGCTCAAGGAAGTGGCGCTCAAGCACGGCCTCACCGTGGTGTGCATGGCCAAGCCGCTGGCGCGTACGCCCGGTAGCTCCATGCACATTCACCAAAGCCTGGTGGAGGTGGCCAGCGGGCGCAACGTGTTCAGCGATGAGCAAGGCCTGCCAACCGACACCTTCCACCATTTCATCGGTGGCCTGCAGGCGTGCATGGCCGACTTCACCGCGCTGTTTGCGCCCAACGTCAACTCCTACCAACGCCTGTGCCACCCCTATGCCTCGCCGAACAACGCCTGCTGGTCGGAAGACAACCGCGCCGCCGGCCTGCGCATCCCGGCCAGCGCGCCGGTGGCGCGGCGGGTGGAAAACCGCCTGCCTGGCGCTGACGCCAACCCGTACCTGGCCATTGCCGCCAGCCTGGCCGCCGGCCTGCACGGCATCGAGCAGCGCCTGCAGCCGTCGCCGGCCATCCAGGGCGAGTTCGAGGTGCCGGAACACCTGAGCCTGCCATGCACCCTGCATGCCGCCCTTGAACGCCTCAAGCGCAGCGCGCTGGCGCGGGAGCTGTTCGGCAGCGAGTTCATCGAAGGCTACATCGCCAGCAAGACCCTGGAGCTGACCGATTTCTTTGACGAGATCACCCCGTGGGAGCGCCGGGTGCTGGCGGCACAGGCCTGATCGCGACACGACCTGCACCGGACACGCCGCCATGGCAGCAAATCGCTCAAGGGGGCCTGCGCGGGACGTTTTTTGCCCTTATGCTGCAAGCACCCCCGCCACCTGACCAAGGGAGCTTCACGGGACCTATGCGAAATATATGGAAGCCGTTTCAGTCGTTGTATTTCGCCGCGCTGATGATGTTGATCGGCTCGGGCCTGCTCAGTACCTACCTGGCCCTGCGCCTGGCTGCCGACCATGTCGACAGTTTATGGGTGGGTGCGTTGATGGCCGCCAACTACTTTGGCCTGGCAGTCGGCGGCAAGGTCGGCCACCGGCTGATCGGCCGTGTCGGGCATATTCGCGCCTATGCCACCTGCGCCGGCATCGTTTGTGCGGCGGTGCTTGGCCATGGCCTGACCAGTTGGTTGCCGGCCTGGGTCGGGCTACGGATGCTCGTGGGCCTGGGCATGATGTGCCAGTACATGGTCATCGAAAGCTGGCTTAACGAGCAGGCCGATGTGAAGCACCGCGGCGCGGTGTTCAGCGGCTACATGATTGCCTCGTACCTGGGGCTGGTGCTTGGCCAGCTGATCCTGGTAGTGCACCCGCAGCTCGGCCCAGAGCTGCTGATGCTGGTGGCGATGTGCTTTGCCCTGTGCCTGGTGCCGGTGGCCATGACCCGGCGCATTCACCCGGCCCCCTTGCGCCCGGCGCCGATGGAACCGAAGTTCTTCATCAAACGGGTGCCGCAGTCGCTCAGCACGGTGCTGGGTTCGGGGCTGATCGTCGGCTCGTTCTACGGTCTGGCGCCGTTGTATGCCTCCAGCCAAGGGATGACTACCGAACAGATTGGTTTATTCATGGGTAGCTGTATTTTTGCCGGCCTGCTGGTGCAGTGGCCGCTGGGCTGGCTGTCTGACCGTTACGACCGGGCGGTGCTGATCCGCAGCGTGGCGGTGGGCCTGGCGCTGGCCGCAGCGCCGTTGGCGATAATGCCCAGCGTGCCGCTGGAGTTGCTGTTCGGTATCGGCTTCCTGATTTCGCTGTTGCAGTTCTGCCTGTACCCGCTGGCGGTGGCGTTTTCCAACGACCACGTGGAAAGCGAGCGGCGGGTATCGCTGACCGCGATGCTGCTGGTGACCTATGGTGTTGGCGCCTGTATCGGGCCGTTGGCCGCCGGTGTGCTGATGAAGGTACTGGGTGCGCAGATGCTATATGCCTTCTTCGTGTTCTTTGCGCTGGTGCTGGTGTGGCGCATTCGACCGAAGGCGGTTACCGGCCTGCACCAGGTGCAGGACGCCCCGCTGGGCCACGTGGCGATGCCGGCCGCCGGTTCGCCGTTGTCGGCGGCGCTGGACCCACGGGTGGATGAGCAGACCGTACAGGACGTGATGCAGGCACCGGTGGCAGCGGAGGATACCGAGGCGGAAGAGAAGGGGGCCGAGCAACAGGCTCCCGAGCCAGAAGAGACCAGTAAATCGGTGTAAGCCTGCACTGGCCTCTTCGCGGGTAAACCCGCTCCCACAGGGGTATCACAGGTTTTGAAACGGGTACTGTACCTGTGGGAGCGGGCAAGCCCGCGAAGAGGCCGGTACAGGAAAAACACAAATGAAAACGCCACCCTAAAAGGTGGCGTTTTTGTTTTACAGGCCGACGATCAATAGTCGTCTTTGTCGAACCGCCGCGCCTCGCGCTGCAGCTGGTACACAAAGCTCTCGATCTTGCGCTGTGCCTGCCCGGTAAGGTTGTGGAAGCGCACGCCGGCAAAGGTGGTATTGATGCGCTCTTCATAGTGCAGGTGGCGCAGCTCGACCATGGTATCCACCAGGCCCAGCGGGCTGCCCGCCTTGAAGCGCTCGTACACCTGGCCCAGCTGCAGGCGATCCTCGACATTACCTTCAAAGCGCAGTTTGCAGCCGGTGGCGGAGATGTCCAGCAGCTTGCCACGCAGGGCGCCGTTGCCCTTGAGGTGGGCGCCATCGAGGATGATATCGACCAGTTGCGACAACTTCAGCGCGGCGCGGAAGGCGTTACGGCGCTGGTGGTAGGTCATCTCTTGCGGCATGGCGCCACGGTAGCAGCGGTGGCCGTCGACTTCGCTGATCTTCAGCTCGTGGTTGCATTCCCAGGCGATGCGCACGCCATCGTGGAAGCCTTCTACGCGGAAGTGTTCGCCGTTTTCGATGAACTTCTCACCGTCGCGGGGGATCATCTCGTCCAGCGCCAGGGTGTTACTGTCACGGTCCACATGCACCACGTAGCTCTGGAAGCGCTGGCTGCGGTCATGGAAGGTGATGATCAGGGGGTCGTGGCTTTCCTGCAGCTGCCGCAAGTTGGCCGCAATCTCCAAAGGGGTGCTCAGTACCTTTGGTGGCTGCGGGGCATCGGTTTCATTGAACACGGCTTATCGTTCTCCAGGCAAAAGCGACACACGCAATTAACGGCATTTTGCCAGTATGTTCCGTGCCTTGATAGAAAAATCAAACTTGGCTGAGGGCCCGTGGCTTGGCCAGCGGCGAGGTGCTGCCGCGGCTGTCGTAGAGCGACGGCGAATCGCCGCCCATGAGGATCCTGATCTGGTTGCCGGTAACGTGTTGCTGCACCTGGATGATCTGCCCGTTGGTCTGGTTGACCTGCTGGCAGTTGTCCATCAGTTGCGACAGCATGTCGAGCCGCTGCAGCATCGCCTCGCCATGCGGCGATTGCGCCGCCACCGCCTGCACGCCGGCACGGTCGGCACTCAGGCCGAGGCTGCCGAGCAGTTGGCTACGGCGCTGGCCGTGCTGCTCGAGCAAGATGATCAACGACTGTTTGCGCGCCAGGATCTGCTCCAGCAGCGGCATGTCGCGGCCATGCAGGGCGATCGCTTCTTTGTGCAGAAGGTCGAGCAGTTCCTGCATCGGGGCAATGTCATCTTCGATCAGTTGCAGCAAGGTGGTGTCGTGCATGGCTAACTCTTGGCTTTTATAGCGTCCGTGAAGTCAGCGCGCCGAACGGTCAGCGCTGGGCTTCGAAATCGAGCAGTTTGCTGGCGACCCGGCCGGCATCGACCTGGTAGCTGCCATCGGCGATCGCCTGTTTCAACTGGGCCACACGGGCACTGTTGACTACCGGCTCGTCTTGCAGCTTGTCGCTGATCTTCTGCAACTGCTGGGCCTCTTGGCTGAGGTGTACTGCTTCTCCGCTGGCGCTGGCGCTGGTGGCTTGTGCCGCTTCCTGGCTGGCTGCCGGCTTTTCGGCGCTGCCGGGCGCGGTGTTGCCGCGCACGCCGCCCGTGACGGACGGAGAGTTATTCAAACGACTGAAGTCGATGACCATGATCAGAAACCTCTGGGTATTTGGACGCTTGCCTTGTTTTCGGCCAACCCGAAAGAAACTTTAGGCACAAATGCATAGCTGCCTGTCAGCAAGCTCACGTACCCGTTTTCTGACACAGTTTAGGAAAAGCGGTTCCTTACTGCCAGCGCAATGTGGTGGCTGGCTACATGCTCACCTCGACCTGGCCGGGGCCGGTCACCCTGGCCTTGACCACCCGTTTGGAATTGAGGTTGCGTACCCGGATCTGTTCGCTCAGGCCGCCCTTGCTCAGGGCCTCACCTGGCATGCGCACACTCAGGCTGCCGCTGCGGGCGATGATCACCACCTGGTCACCTTTGCGCACCACCTCGGCCTGCTCCAGGTGCTGCGGGGTGAGCACCTGGTCGATCACCGTGGGGCGCAGCATCTTCATGCCCACCGCCTGGTCCAGTTCGCTGAGGAAGCCCTGGCCCAATGTGCCCACATCACGCTCGCGCAGCGCCACGTCGCCTTCGCCCACTTCGTTGCCGCGCTTGAGCGGGCGGGTGACCACTACCACGTCGCGGAACAGCCGCACGGTGGCCGGCACGAATACCGTCCACGGGGCGCTGCCGTCGCAGCGTACCCGCACGGTCACCCGGCCCAGCGGCTGGGCCGGGCTCTCCAGCGTGGCGTCCAGCTGCTGGCTGCACAACGGCATGCGCAGGCGTGGGTCCAGCGAGTTGACCTGGATCTCGTAACGGCCCGCAGTCTGGGTGGTGGCCAGGTAATCTTCGACGGTGAATTCAAGAAACCCTTGGGTGACACCGATAAGCTGTTCAGGCAAGGTGAAGGCGTCCGCTACCGTGCGAACGCCGGGCACCAGCAAGCACAGCGTGGCCAGTGAGCCCGTCAGCAGGCGCGTCAATCGTCGGGAAAATGTCGTTTTCGTGTACATGGCGCTCATAAAAGCAAAGCTCGTGCCGACTCGCTGGTTGAGTCGCAACGAAAGGCTGAAATGTAAAGGAGTCTGGCATGGCGGGTGTTATGGATTCGGTCAACCAGCGCACGCAGCTGGTAGGGCAGAATCGCCTGGAATTGCTGCTGTTCCGCCTTAACGGCGAGCAGCTTTACGGCATCAACGTATTCAAGGTCAGGGAAGTGCTGCAATGCCCTGCGCTGACCTTGCTGCCCAAGGCGCACCCGGTGGTGCGTGGCGTTGCCAACATTCGCGGGTCGACCATCCCGATTCTCGATTTGTCGATGGCCACCGGGCTGCGCCCACTGCAGGAAGAAACGCGCAACAGCTTCGTGATCATCACCGAGTACAACACCAAGACCCAGGGCTTCCTGGTGCACTCGGTAGAGCGCATCGTCAACATGAACTGGGAAGAAATCCACCCACCACCCAAGGGGACCGGGCGTGACCACTACCTGACTGCAGTCACCCGGGTGGACAACCGCATGGTCGAGATCATCGACGTGGAGAAGGTGCTGGCCGAGGTGGCGCCGTCGTCCGAGTCGGTGTCGGCGGGTGTGATCGATGCCGAGGTGCAGGACAAGGCCGTGCTGCTGCGGGTGCTGACCGTTGACGATTCGTCGGTGGCGCGCAAGCAGGTCAGCCGCTGCCTGCAGACCGTGGGGGTGGAAGTGGTGGCGCTCAATGACGGCCGGCAGGCCCTGAACTACCTGCGCCAGTTGGTGGATGAGGGTAAAAAGCCGGAAGAAGAGTTCCTGATGATGATCTCGGACATTGAAATGCCGGAAATGGACGGCTATACGCTAACGGCAGAGATCCGCAGCGACCCGCGCATGCAAAAACTGCACATCTGCCTGCATACTTCGCTTTCCGGGGTGTTCAACCAGGCGATGGTCAAGAAGGTCGGCGCCGATGACTTCCTGGCCAAGTTCAAGCCGGACGACCTGGCCCAGCGGGTGGTCGACCGGATCAAGGCAACGCATTGAAGCAGCCGGGGGCAAGCCCCCGGCACCAGTGATTGAAAAGAGGCGGCAGTAGTGTCTACGGGTAATTTGGATTTCGAACAGTTCCGGGTCTTCCTGGAGAAAGCCTGTGGCATCCTGCTGGGCGAGAATAAGCAGTACCTGGTTTCCAGCCGTCTCAACAAGCTGATGGAACAACAGGGCATCAAGAGCCTGGGCGAGCTGGTGCAGCGCATCCAGGCCCAGCCGCGTGGCGGTTTGCGCGAGCAGGTGGTCGATGCCATGACCACCAACGAGACCCTGTGGTTTCGCGATACCTACCCGTTCGAAGTGCTGAAGAACAAGGTGATCCCCGAGTTCATCCGCAACAACCCCGGCCAGCGCCTGCGCATGTGGTCGGCGGCCTGTTCGTCGGGGCAGGAGCCGTATTCCATCTCGATGGCCATCGACGAGTTCGAGCGCAGCAACCTTGGCCAGCTGAAAATGGGCGCGCAGATTGTCGCCACCGACCTGTCTGGCACCATGCTGACCAACTGCAAGACCGGCGAGTACGACAGCCTGGCGATTGCCCGCGGCCTGTCTCAGGAGCGCCTGCAGCGCTACTTCGACCCCAAGGGGCCGGGGCGCTGGGCGGTCAAGCCGGCGATTCGCAGTCGCGTCGAGTTCCGATCGTTCAACCTGCTCGACAGCTATGCCAGCCTGGGCAAGTTCGACATCGTGTTCTGCCGCAACGTGTTGATCTACTTCTCGGCGCAGGTGAAGAAGGACATCCTGTTGCGCATTCACAGCACCTTGAAACCGGGTGGCTACTTGTTCCTCGGCGCCTCGGAGGCGCTGAACGGGTTGCCGGACCATTACCAGATGGTGCAGTGCAGCCCGGGGATCATCTACCAGGCCAAGTAAACCAGAAGGCCGGCAGCGAAAGTTGCCGGCCTTTTTGTTTGCCTGTGCCGGCCTCTTCGCGGGCATTTGTGCCTGCCGAGATCACTGTGGGAGCGGGTTCACTCGCGAAGAGGCCAGCGCAGGAAAAACCCTGACGTCAATTTTTTGTTTTGCCGCTTTTGCCACCTGGCAATTGCCGCTTTCGCCGCCCCAGGCGGAAGGCCTTTGCCGCTTTTCTGGCATCACTCTGACAGTACCCTACCGCCAAAGCCCATAAACACGGGCTTTGCAGTGGTTGGCACAGCCCTTGCTATACCTTGCTCAACGAAATTCCGGTCAACCTCCGAAGGTTTCCCCGACATGAGCATCAGCTTCGACAAGGCGCTTGGCATTCACGAAAAGGCCCTGGGCTTCCGCGCCCAGCGCGCCGAAGTGCTGGCCAACAACATCGCCAACGCCGACACGCCCAACTACAAGGCGCGTGACATGGACTTTTCTTCGGTGCTCGCCGCCGAAACCAGCAAGCAGCAAAGCGGCCGCTTCGCCATGGACCGTACCAATAGCCGGCACATCGAAGCTGAAGGCCTGGCCATTGCGGCTGACGATACCCTCAAGTACCGCACGCCGCTGCAGCCGTCGATCGACCAGAACACCGTGGATGCGCAGATCGAGCAATCGAACTACACCGAAAACGCCATCGGCTTCCAGGCCAGCTTCACCTTGCTCAACAGTAAATTCAAAGGGCTGGTTTCCGCCCTGCGGGGAGAATGACCATGTCCCTTTCCAGTGTCTTCAATATTGCCGGTAGCGGCATGAGCGCGCAGAACACGCGCCTGAACACCGTCGCTTCCAACATCGCCAACGCCGAGACCGTGTCTTCGAGCATCGACCAGACCTACCGCGCCCGCCACCCGGTGTTCGCCACCACCTTCCAGGACGCGCAGGCCGGCAGCAGCCAGTCGCTGTTCGAAGACCAGGGCGAAGCAGGGCAGGGCGTGCAGGTAAAAGGCATCGTCGAGGACCAGAGCACCCTGGAAGCGCGCTACGAGCCAAACCACCCGGCGGCGAACAAGGACGGCTACGTCTACTACCCGAACGTCAACGTGGTCGAGGAGATGGCTGACATGATCTCCGCCAGCCGTGCGTTCCAGACCAACGCCGAGCTGATGAACACGGCCAAGAGCATGATGCAGAAAGTCCTGACCCTGGGGCAGTGATAGGAAGCCGACATGACCACCACCAATTCCACTACCGACGTCGGCAGCGCATACCTGTCCTCGCTGCAGAAGCAGACGTCCAAGACCGACAGCGCTACCGGTACCGCCGGCAGTGCGCTGGGCAAGGATGCCTTCCTGCAGTTGCTGGTTACCCAGATGCAGAACCAGAACCCGCTCGACCCGCAGGAAAACGGCGAGTTCGTTGCCCAGCTGGCGCAGTTCAGCAGCCTTGAGGGCATTCAGTCGCTCAATGATTCGGTGCTCTATATCGCCGCCGGCTTCCAGTCGTCCCAGGCCCTGCAGGCCTCGTCGCTGGTCGGGCGCAACGTGATCGTGGAAACCGGCAAGGCCGTGGTCGACACCAGCAAGGAAATGAAAGGCTCGGTGAATGTGACCTCGTCCAGTACCTCCACTTCGGTGGGTATCTACGACAAGGACGACAAGCTGGTGCGCACCATCGACCTGGGTAGCCAGGCCGCTGGCAAGGCCGATTTCACCTGGGATGGCCTGGATGACGACGGTGAAGCGTTGCCTGCCGGCACCTACACCTTCAAGGCCACCGGTTCGGTCGACGGTACCGCCACCAGCTTGACCACCAACCTGCCAGCCACGGTCACCAGCGTGACCATGGGCACCAACGGCGCGGAAATGACGCTCAACCTCGCAGGGCTGGGCAGTATTGCGCTTTCCAAAATTCAGAGCATTGGCGTCTAGGGCCCAAGCTAAACGACAGGAGTTTTAGCACATGTCTTTCAATATCGGCCTTAGCGGCCTCTATGCAGCCAACAAGGCCCTGAACGTTACCGGCAACAACATTGCCAACGTTGCCACCACCGGTTTCAAGTCTTCGCGCGCCGAGTTCGCCGACCAGTACTCCAACTCCATCCGCGGCACCAGCGCCGGCAAGACCGTGGTGGGCAGTGGTGTGAAGACTGCGGCGGTGTCGCAGCTGTTCACCCCGGGTAACATCAATGGCACTGGCCAGGCGCTGGACATGGCCATCGATGGCAACGGCTTCTTTGCCTTGAACGACAACGGCTCGAAAATCTACACCCGCGCCGGTGCCTTCTACAGCGACAAGGATGGCTACGTGGTCAACTCGTCGGGCGCCAACCTGCAAGGTTATGCCGTGGATGCCAACGGCAAGATCATCCAGGGTGTGCTGACCAACCTGCAGATCGACACCTCGAACCTGACGCCGAACCCGACCGGGCGCGTCTCCGAGAGCGTCAACCTGAACTCCAGCGCCACCGCGCCAACCGAGACGCCGTTCGACCCGACCAAGACCGGCACCTACAACTACACGTTCAACACCGACGTGTACGACAGCCAGGGTAATGCGCACCAGTTGAACCAGTACTTCGTCAAGGATGCTGCCAGCAACTCGTGGACCATGTACACCACCATCGATGGCCGCAACCCTGCCGACCCGACTTCGACCACACCGCTGGCCAACAAGCTGCCGTTCAAGTCTGACGGTACCCTGGACACTGCAGCCATGACCGCAGGCCCAGTAACCGGCGGCCTGACCATCGCGGCCAACAAAACCTTCAGCCTCGACAACTGGATTCCGGCACAGAAGAACGCCGCCGGCGTATGGGGTTCCAACGGTGCCAGCGCCAGCGCAAGTGGGGTCAACCTGGACATGCTGGGTACCACCCAGTACAACGCTGCGTCCGCCACCACCGCCAAGAGCCAGGATGGCTTTGCCACGGGTGAGCTGTCGGGCCTGACCATCGACGAAAACGGCAACATGTTTGCCAACTTCACCAACGGCCAGGACAAGGTGATCGGCCAGGTTGCCATTGCCAACTTTGCCAACCTGCAGGGCCTCACCCCTATTGGTGGTACTGCCTGGAAAGAGTCCTACGCTTCGGGCGTGCCAGTGATCGGCGCCCCGGACACCGGCACCCTGGGCCAGATTACCGGCGGCTCGCTGGAAGACTCCAACGTCGACCTGACGGGTGAACTGGTCAACCTGATCAAGGCGCAGAGCAACTACCAGGCCAACGCCAAGACCATTTCCACCGAAAGCACCATCATGCAGACCATCATCCAGATGAGCTGATGCTCGTTTGTTAGTGCACAGTTGTGTGTGATTGGGGCTGCTTTGCAGCCCGTCGCAGGCAAGCCAGCTCCTACAGGGAAACGCGTTCCCCTTGTAGGCGCTGGCTTGCCTGCGATGGGCCGCAAAGCGGCCCCAAATTCTAAAAGGCTAACGCTAATGAAACGGCTAATGCTCACAGCCCTCCTGGCCATGGCCTTGCCGCTCTCGGCCGCCCCCGCGCCGTTCTACCAATGGCAAAGCCTGGCCACCGGCCGCTACATGTGTTCGGCCACCAACCCAGGCGATGGCTGGGTACGCCATTCCGGCCCGTACAACAACGCCGGCTGCCGTACCTACTGAGCAAACCCTTGCCGCAGGCGGCAAATATCCGCCGACAAACTGACGTTTATTGCCCCTTGCCTGGCTGAGCCCCCCGTAAACAGGGGCTTGCGGACTTGGTTCGATTATTGCTTGACCCTGCGCAGTGACAGCGCGGCAGGTGCGCGCATAGGAGATGCTGTGGACAAACTGCTTTATGTGGCCATGACCGGCGCCAGCCAGAACGCGCTGGCGCAAAAGGCCCACGCCAACAACCTGGCGAACGTTTCCACCAACGGTTTTCAGCGTGACCTGGAACAGGCGCGCTCGATGCCGGTGTTTGGCGACAGCTTTCCGGCGCGCGCCTTTGCCATGACCGAGCGCCCGGCTACCGACTTCAGCGAGGGCCCACTGGTGGAAACCGGCCGCGACCTCGACGTGGCGGTAACCGGCAAGGGCTTTATTGCCGTGCAGGCGCCGGATGGCAGCGAAGCCTATGTGCGTACCGGCAGCCTGAATATCGACGCCCTCGGCGTGCTGCGCGCCGGCAACGGCATGCCGGTGATCGGCAACGGTGGCCCGATTGCCATCCCGCCAGAGCAGAAGGTGGAAGTGGGCGCCGACGGCACCCTCAGCATCCGCTCCATGGGTGAAGACCCGCGGGTGATCGCCGAAGTCGACCGCATCAAACTGGTCAACCCGGACACCAAGGGCCTGAACAAGGGCCCGGACGGCCTGATCCACACCACCTCTGGCCAGCCGGCCGATGCCGACGTCAACGTACGGGTGGTATCGGGCTTCCTGGAAGGCAGCAACGTCAACGCTGTCGAGGAAATGACCTCGGTGCTGGCGCTGTCCCGCCAGTTCGAACTGCACGTCAAGATGATGAACACGGCCAAGGAAGGCGACGAAGCCATGGCTCGGGTTTTGCAAATCGGCTAATCACTTTTGAACGGGTGCCGTAAAACAGGCGCACGAGGAGAACTTACATGCTTCCGGCTCTTTGGGTCGCTAAAACCGGCCTGTCCGCCCAGGACACCAACCTGACGGTCATTTCCAACAACCTGGCCAACGTCTCCACCACCGGCTTCAAGCGTGACCGTGCCGAATTTGCCGACTTGCTCTACCAGATCAAGCGTCAGCCTGGCGCCCAGTCCACCCAGGACAGCGAGCTGCCGTCGGGCCTGCAGGTCGGTACTGGGGTGCGCATTGTCGGCACCCAGAAAAGCTTCATCGCCGGTAGCCTGCAAACCACCGAAAACCCGCTGGACATGGCGGTCAACGGCCGTGGTTTCTTCCAGGTCCTGCAGCCGGACGGCACTGTTTCGTACACCCGTGACGGTACCTTCCACCTGAACTCCGACGGCCAGATCGTTACCGCCAACGGCTACGCCCTGGAGCCTGCCATCGTCGTGCCGAACGACGCGCAAACCTTCACCGTGGGCACCGACGGCACCGTGTCGATCACCACTGCCGGCAACCCGGCTGCGCAGGTGATCGGCAACATCCAGACCGCCGATTTCATCAACCCGGCCGGCCTGCAGGCGATCGGCGACAACCTGTTCCTCGAAACCGCCGCCAGCGGTGCGCCGCAAGTCGGCACCCCGGGCCTGAACGGTTTCGGCACCACCCAGCAGCAGACCCTGGAAAACTCCAACGTCAGCACCGTGGAAGAGCTGGTGAACATGATCACCACCCAGCGTGCCTACGAGATGAACTCCAAGGTCATCTCCACCGCCGACCAGATGCTGTCGTTCGTTACCCAGCAGCTGTAAGCCGCATTGATCTTTCGTTACACCCGTGCCCGTGAGGTAAGCGTCATGAATCGTCTGTTGTCCGTTTTCGCCCTGGGGGGGGCGGTGTTGCTGGCAGGTTGCGTCGCGCCGACGCCCAAGCCCAACGACCCGTACTACGCGCCGGTACTGCCGCGCACCCCGTTGCCGGCAGCGGCCAACAACGGTTCGATCTACCAGGCCGGTTTCGAGCAGAACCTGTACAGCGACCGCAAGGCGTTCCGGGTGGGTGACATCATCACCATCACCCTCAACGAGAAAACCTCGGCCAGCAAGAACGCCGGTTCGCAGATCCAGAAGAACAGCAACGCCAACATTGGCCTGACGTCATTGTTCGGCACCACGCCGAACACCAACAACCCGTTCGGCAGCGGTGACCTGTCGCTGGAAGCCGGCTACAACGGCGAGCGCGCCACCAAGGGCGACAGCAAGGCCACTCAGGGCAACACGCTGACTGGCTCCATCACCGTGACCGTGGCTGAAGTGCTGCCCAACGGCATCATCGCCGTGCGTGGCGAGAAGTGGCTGACCCTGAACACCGGCGAAGAGCTGGTGCGCATTGCTGGCATGATCCGCGCCGACGACATCGCCACCGACAACACCGTGCCGTCCACCCGTGTGGCCGACGCGCGCATCACCTATTCCGGTACCGGCTCGTTCGCCGATGCCAGCCAGCCCGGGTGGCTGGACCGCTTCTTCATCAGCCCGCTTTGGCCTTTCTGAGTACGGATGACCATGTTCAACGTGAGGCAGTTGCTTGCCGCAACCCTGCTCCTGTCCTGTGCCTTTGCGGCCCAGGCCGAGCGCCTGAAGGACATCGCCAGCATCTCTGGCGTGCGTTCCAACCAGTTGATCGGTTACGGCCTGGTGGTGGGGCTTAACGGCACGGGGGACCAGACCACCCAAACGCCGTTCACCCTGCAAACCTTCAACAACATGCTGTCGCAGTTCGGCATCAAGGTGCCGGCCGGCTCCGGCAACGTGCAGCTGAAGAACGTCGCGGCGGTGTCGGTGCATGCCGACCTGCCACCGTTCGCCAAGCCCGGCCAGGTGGTGGACATTACCGTGTCCTCGATCGGTAACTCCAAGAGCCTGCGCGGCGGTAGCCTGCTGATGACCCCGCTCAAGGGTATCGACGGCAATGTCTACGCCATCGCCCAAGGCAACCTGGTGGTGGGCGGCTTCGATGCCGAGGGCCGTGACGGCTCGAAGATCACCGTCAACGTTCCGTCGGCCGGTCGCATCCCTGGCGGTGCCAGCGTTGAACGTGCCGTGCCGAGCGGCTTCAACCAGGGCAACAGCCTGACCCTGAACCTCAACCGCCCCGATTTCACCACCGCCAAGCGCATTGTCGACAAGGTCAACGACCTGCTCGGCCCTGGTGTGGCCCAGGCCGTGGACGGTGGCTCGGTGCGGGTCAGTGCGCCCATGGACCCAAGCCAGCGCGTGGATTACCTGTCGATCCTCGAAAACCTCGAAATCGACCCGGGCCAGGCCGTGGCCAAGGTCATCATCAACTCGCGTACCGGCACCATCGTCATCGGCCAGAACGTCAAGGTGTCGCCTGCAGCGGTGACCCACGGCAGCCTGACCGTGACCATTACCGAAGACCCGATCGTCAGCCAGCCGGGGCCGTTCTCCAACGGCCAGACCGCCGTGGTGCCACGCTCGCGGGTTAACGCCGAGCAGGAAGCCAAGCCGATGTTCAAGTTCGGCCCGGGCACCACGCTGGATGAGATCGTCCGCGCGGTGAACCAGGTGGGCGCAGCGCCCAGCGACCTGATGGCCATCCTCGAAGCCCTGAAACAGGCCGGCGCCTTGCAGGCCGACCTGATCGTGATTTGAGGACGGCGCGGATGAACAGCAAAAGCCTGGTTACCGGCAGCGGCGACAGCGGTGCCTACACCGACCTCAACCGCCTGAATGCCCTGAAGCATGGCGACCGCGACAGCGAAGCCAACGTGCGCAAGGTGGCGCAGGAGTTCGAGTCGCTGTTCATCAGTGAAATGCTCAAGGCCTCGCGCAAGGCCAGCGACGTGCTGGCCGATGACAACCCGATGAACACCGAAACGGTCAAGCAGTACCGTGACATGTACGACCAGCAGCTGGCCGTGAGCATGTCCCGCGAGGGCGGCGGTATCGGCCTGCAGGACGTGCTGGTGCGCCAGCTGACCAAGGGCCGCAGCGCGTCGATCAACACCAGCCCGTTCCCGCGTGTCGATAATGCTGGCCCGGCGCTGTGGGGCAACAAGGTGGCGGAGCCGGTACACGCCACGGATACGGCCACCACCCGCAACGACGTCGCCGCGCTCAACTCGCGGCGCCTGGCGCTGCCGAGCAAGCTCACCGACCGCCTGCTGGCTGGCATCGTGCCGTCGGCAGCCACCGCCAACAGCGCTGCCGTGCCGGCCCGCGAGGGCCAGCAAGTGGCCAAGGCCTTCGCCGTACCAGACAGCGGCCTGCGCATTGTCGGCCGCGCCGTGGCTCAGCCGCCGCTTGCGCCGAACAAGGCCTTCGCCGACAGCGACGCATTCGTCGCCACCATGCTGCCGATGGCCGAGCAGGCCGCCAAGCGCATTGGCATCGACCCACGCTACCTGGTGGCCCAGGCCGCCCTGGAAACCGGCTGGGGCAAGTCGGTGATGCGCAATACCGATGGCAGCAGCAGCCACAACCTGTTCGGTATCAAGGCCACTGGCAACTGGCAGGGCGAGCAGGCCAGGGCGATTACCAGCGAGTTCCGCGATGGCCAGTTCGTCAAGGAAACGGCGGCGTTCCGCAGCTACGACTCGTATCAGGACAGCTTCCACGACCTGGTAAGCCTGTTGCAGAGCAATTCTCGCTATCAAGGTGCGCTGGATTCGGCCGATAACCCTGAGCAGTTTGCAAGAGAGCTGCAAAAGGCAGGTTATGCGACCGACCCGGGCTATGCGCGCAAGATCATCAGCATCGCCCAGCAAATGCAGACAACCCCGCAATACGCCATGGCTGGCAGAACCACGAATCTATAAAAGGACTAAATCATGTCGAGCCTGATTTCGATCGGCCTGAGTGGCCTGAGTGCCAGCCAGGCGGCCTTGTCGGTAACCAGTAACAACATCGCCAACGCCGCGACCAGTGGCTATTCGCGCCAGCAGACGATCCAGGCGGCGGGGCCCTCGCACAATATCGGCGCCGGCTTCCTCGGCACCGGTACCACGCTGTCAGACGTGCGCCGCATCTACAGCTCCTACCTGGACAACCAGCTGCAGACCGCCACCTCGCTGCAGGCGGATTCGGTCGCTTACCAGGACCAGATCAACAGCGTCGACAAGCTGCTGGCCGACCGCGACACCGGCATCAGCTCGGTGCTCACTGCGTTCTTCTCGGCCCTGCAGACCGCAGCGGCCAAACCCGGTGACGTGGCCTCGCGCCAGCTGCTGCTGACCCAGGCGCAAACCCTGAGCAACCGTTTCAACGCGGTAAGCGCCCAGCTGACCCAGCAGAGCGAAACGATCAACTCCCAGCTCGACACCATGGCTGGCCAGGTCAACAAGCTGACCGCCAACATCGCCGAGTACAACAAGCAGATCGCCGCAGCCAGCGGCACCGGCAACACCCCCAACAGCCTGCTGGATGCGCGCAACGAAGCGGTGCGCCAGCTCAACGAGCTGGTGGGTGTGACGGTGCAGGAGCGCGACGGCAACTACGACGTGTACCTGGGCAGTGGCCAGTCGCTGGTTACCGGCAACAAGGCCAACACCCTGTCGGTGCAGCCTGGCGCTGCCGACAAGAGCCAGGCCAGCCTGCGTATCAACTACGAGTCGTTCAGCTCCGACGTGACCTCGGTGGTGACCGGTGGCGCGATCGGTGGCCTGCTGCGCTATCGCCAGGACGTGCTGATGCCGTCGATGAACGAGCTGGGTCGGGTTGCTCTGGTGGTGGCCGACAGCATCAACAGCCAGCTGGGCCAAGGCTTGGATGCCAACGGCCAGTTCGGCAGCTCGCTGTTCTCCAGCATCAACAGCGCCACCGCCATTGCCCAGCGCAGCCTGGCCTCGTCGAACAACAGTACAGGTTCCGGCAACCTGGACGTGACCATTGCCGATAGCGGCGCGCTGACCACCTACGACTACGAGGTGACGTTTACCAGCGCCAACCAGTACAGCGTGCGCCGCTCCGACGGCACCGACATGGGCAGCTTCGACCTCAGCGCCGACCCGGCGCCGGTCATCGACGGTTTCAGCCTGTCGCTGAAGGGCGGCGGCCTGGCAGCAGGGGACAGCTTCAAAGTGATCCCCACCCGCGCAGCGGCGGGCAGCATCAGTACCGTGCTCACCGATGCCAACAAGCTGGCCTTTGCCGGGCCGATCAGCGCCACGGCGGGCAGCGGCAATGCCGGCACTGGCACCATCACCCAGCCGTCGCTTGGCGAAACGCTGGATATCTACGGCGGTGCCGACACCGCGCTGGTGCAAAAGGCAATCAGCGACTCGATGCCGGTGCGCGTGGTGTTCGACGCCGCCAGCGGCGGCTCCCAAGGCTACAAACTGTACGACGCCAAAGGTACCCAGATTGGTACCGGCAGCGTGGTGCCTGGCCAGGACAACAAACTGTCCATCGCCGTGCCGATGCTCGATGCCTCTGGCAACCCGATTCTCGATGCCAGCGGCAACCCGCGCAGCTTTGCCGTCGAAACCACCATCGGCGGCAGCCCGGCGGCCAACGACAGCTTCACCCTGTCGTTCAATGCCGACGGCAAGGCAGACAACCGCAACGCCAACGCCCTGCTGGACCTGCAAACCAAGTCGACCGTGGGTACCAACTCCGGTACCGGCACCAGCTTCACCTCGGCTTATGCCTCGCTGGTCGAGCGGGTAGGGGCCAAGGCCAGCCAGGCCACCATCGACACCACGGCGACCCAGGCGGTGCTCAAGTCCGCCACCGAAAGCCGCAGCGCGGTGTCGGGCGTGAACCTCGATGACGAGGCGGCCAGCCTGGTGAAGTTCCAGCATTACTACACGGCGTCGTCGCAGATCATCAAGGCGGCGCAAGAAACCTTCAGCACCCTGATCAACGCCTTGTAAGGAGTAGACGACCGTGCGTATTTCCACTGCTCAGTTCTATGAGACCAGCGCCACCAGCTACTCGCAGAACTACTCCAACCTGGCCAAGATCACCGAACAGGTCACTTCCAAGTCGCGCATCCAGTCTGCCGGTGACGACCCGGTTGGCGCTGCGCGCCTGCTGGTGCTGCAGCAGCAGAGCGCCTTGCTGGAGCAGTACAGCGGCAACATGACCACGGTCAAGAATGCCCTGCTGCAGGAAGAGAGCGTGCTCTCCACCATCAACGACGCCCTGCAGCGCGCCAGCGAACTGGCGATCCAGGCCGGTAACGGCGGCCTCAGCGATGCCGACCGCACCTCGATTGCCAGCGAGATCAAGGAAATCGAAGCCAACGTGTTCGGCCTGCTGAACACGCGCGATGCCAACGGCGACTACATGTTCGGCGGCTCCAAGTCGTCGACCCCGCCCTATGTGCGCAACGCCGATGGCACCTACAGCTACCAGGGCGACCAGACCCAGCTGAGCCTGCAGGTGTCCGACACCCTGCGCTTGGCCACCAACGACACCGGCTACAGCATTTTCGACCAGGCCACCAACAACAGCCGCACCCAGTCGAACCTGGTGGCGCCGTCGCCGGATGATGGCAAGGTGCTGTTGTCTGGCGGCCTGCTGACTTCGGCCACCACCTACGGCAACCAGTTTGCCGCCGGCCAGCCGTACACCGTCACCTTCACCAGTGCCACCGAGTACAGCGTGAAGGATGCCGCCGGCAACGACATCACCACCGAAACCGCAGGCAAGGGTAAGTTCGACGTCAACACCGAAGGCGGCAAGATGATCTCGCTGCGCGGTGTCGACTTCGAGGTCAACCTCAACCTCGCCGAAGGCGACGATGCCGACGCTGTGGTGGCTGGCCACGTGTTCACCCTTGAAGCCAAGCCAGACACCCTGACTGCCACGCGCAGCGCCGGCAACCCGTCGACGGCGCAGGTGACCGGCACCAGCATCACCGACCCGGAAGCTTACCGCAGCACCTTCCCCAGCGACGGCGCGGTGATCCGCTTTACCAGCGACACCGAGTATTCGCTGTATGCCCAGCCGTATAGTGCCGACAGCAAGCCGATTGCCTCGGGCACGGTAGGGGCGGGCAACGCGGTCACGGTGGCTGGCGTTACCTACCAGTTCGACAGCGCGCCAGCGCAGGGTGACCAGTTCTCGGTGAGCGCCAATACCCACCGCACGCAGAACGTGCTGGACACCCTGGGCCAGTTGCGCAGCGCCCTGGAAAAGCCGATTGACTCGCCAGAGGCGCAGGCCGCGCTGAAAACCGCCACCGACTCGGCGATTTCCAACCTGGCCAGTGCCCGTGACCGCATCGACATCACCCGCGGTTCGATCGGTGCGCGGGGCAACTCGCTGGATATTCAGGCGCAGGAAAACGAAAGCCTGGGGCTGGCCAACAAAAGCACGCAAAGTGCCATTGGTGATACCGACATGGCCTCGGCGACCATCCAGCTGACCCTGCAGCAAGCCATGCTCGAAGCCTCGCAGCTGGCCTTTGCGCGCATTTCGCAGCTGAGCCTGTTCGACAAGATCTGATCCATCGCCTGGCAGGCTGGAGCGCTCGCCCTGGCGGGCGCTGCTGCCGTGTTCAACTTCTGGAAGCTGGTGCGGTCCCTGTGGGAGCGGGTTCACCCGCGAACACCGGCGCAGCCGGTGCCATCCACCGCGTCGCCTGCTTCGCGGGTAAACCCGCTCCCACAGGGATCGAGCAGGTTTCAGGATCACACATAACTGTGGGATGCTTTTTTTACCCGCCTTTCGCGACTGAAGGCCTATCCCGCAGGTGTTGTGCCCGCCCGGTCACCCCCAAAATTCCCCAGTCCCCACACCTTCCGCACGGCTTTCGTAGCATTTCAATGTGACCAATGAGTCAAAACGTTCATCTTCCCTGTATTCTATGCAGCAGCTGTTGCAGCATTTTGTTACCGGTGCGCAGGCGAGCACTGCCTTCAGCCCCCAGCGGTGACGCTCCGGTATTTGGCGCCCTCAATTCATCGAGTGGTGGTCTTTGGCTGTTTTCATTGGGAAGCCAGAATGATTGGCATCAAAAGCATCGCGAGTTACGTGCCCACCGCTGGCCTGGACAACTACGTCCAGGGTGCGAAGTTCGGCAAGGACGAAGAGTTCATGTTCGGCAAGATCGGCGCGTCGTTCCTGCCGCGTAAAGCCGCCGAACAGGAAACCTCCGACCTGTGCGTAGAAGCCGCCCAGGCGCTGTTCGCCAGCAACCCCGACCTCGACCCGCAATCGATCGATGCGCTGATCGTGGTCACCCAGAACGGTGACGAAGAAGGCCTGCCGCACACCGCCGCCATCGTCCAGAGCAAACTCGGCCTGTCTACCCGCGTGGCAGCGTTCGACGTGTCGCTGGGCTGCTCTGGCTATGTGTACGGCCTGTACGCGATCAAGGGCTTCATGGAAGCGGCAGGGCTGAAAAACGGCCTGCTGATCACTGCCGACCCGTATTCGAAGATCGTCGACCCGGAAGACCGCAATACCACCATGCTGTTCGGCGACGCCGCCACGGCCACCTGGATGGGTGAAAATGCGGTATGGAACCTGGGCCAGGCACGTTTCGGCACTGACGGTTCCGGTGCCGAGCACCTGAAAGTCACCGATGGCAAGTTCTTCATGAACGGCCGCCAGGTGTTCAACTTCGCCCTGGTCAAGGTGCCGGCGCACCTGCACGAGCTGCTCGACGCCAGCGGCCTGAAGTCGGCGGATATCGACGCCTTCTGCATCCACCAGGGCAGTGCGGCGATTGTCGATGCCGTGGCGCGCCGCTTCGAAGAGCAGCACCCGGAGAAGTTCGTCAAGGACATGCTGGAAACCGGCAATACCGTGTCCTCCAGCGTGCCGCTGCTGCTGCAGAAGCACATGCTCGACGGCAGCTGGAAGCGCGTGGCGATCAGCGGCTTCGGCGTGGGCCTGTCATGGGGCTCGGCCATCCTCTATCGCGACTGATCCCTCTCAGTCCAAAAAAAAGCGCCCGGCGGCCACCGCCCGGCGCTTTTTTCATGCCTTAAAAAAATCGCGGCTCCGGGTGCGTTCCCTATGTGGGAGCGGGTTCACCCGCGAACACCGGCGAAGCCGGTGCCATCCACCGCGTCGCCTTCTTCGCGGGTAAACCCGCTCCCACAGGAGAGGGTGGTGGTGCTGAGAACCGGCACCCGGGCTATCTTGCTTGGAACTTGACGCCAATAATCCGCCCTTAACCCCTTGATTTCTCTGGGCTGGCCCCCTGCCAGTATTTTTTTTTCGAAAAACCCCTCAAGCAACCCGCGCACCCGACGATAACCATTACGAAGGTTCTCTAGGCCACACCCGGCTGTCGCCAGGGCCGGAAGCCGCAGTATCCATACAACGAGGAATTCGTCATGGCTTTGACCGTTAACACTAACATCACCTCCTTGGGCGTTCAGAAGAACCTGAACCGTGCTTCCGACGCGCTGGGCACCTCGATGTCCCGCCTGTCCTCTGGCCTGAAAATCAACAGCGCCAAAGACGACGCCGCTGGCCTGCAGATCGCCAACCGTCTGACCAGCCAGATCAAAGGCCTGAGCGTTGCCGTGAAAAACGCCAACGACGGCATCTCCATCGCCCAGACCGCTGAAGGCGCGATGCAGGAATCGACCAGCATTCTGCAGCGTATGCGCGAACTGGCCCTGCAGTCGGCTAACGGCTCGAACAGCGGCGACGACCGTACTTCCCTGCAGCAGGAATTCACTGCTCTGTCGGGTGAGCTGACTCGTATTGCAAAGACTACTACTTTCGGTGGCCGTAACATTCTGGACGGTTCGTTCCAGAACGTTGGCTTCCAGATCGGCGCTAGCGCTAACGAAACTATTTCGTTTGGCATGACCGATATTGGCGCTACTGGTTTGAAAGGTTCTTACAGCGAAGCCACCGTTGACGGCGACGCGATGAAAGGTCTGACCAAAACTTCCCTGGGCACCAAGCTCGTCACACCGGCAACGCCTGCAGGTGTTTCGGTTGATGGTGCAGCAACTGCCGCACTGCAGGCTGCCGGTGCTGGTTTGGGTGCTGCTGGCACCATTTCGATCAATGGTACAAACGTCAATCTGGCTGCTGGCGATAAAGGCGCTGCTGTAGCGACCAAAATTAACGCCGCTGCAATTGGTGACGTTAAAGCAGAATGGGATGAAACTGCAGGTAAACTGAAACTTACCTCTACTGGGCAGATCGCCACTGGCGGCGCTGATATCGGTAACATTGGTCACACAACTACTACCACTTCTCGTACTGCCACAGGTGTCGCCGTTGAAGGCGTTGCTACCGCAGCGCTGAAGTCTGGTGGCGCCGGCCTGGGTGCTGCTTCCGCAATTACGGTAAACGGTACAACTGTTAACCTTGCGGCGGGCGATAAAGGTGCTGACGTTGCTTCTAAAATCAACGGTGCCTTGATTGGTGATGTCAAAGCTGAATGGGACGATACCGCTGGTAAGTTGAAACTGACTTCCGCTACCGGTATCACAACTGGCGGTGCTGATATTGCTAGCGTTGGTCTGACAGGTAGTGTTGCGGGCGTTACTGCTCCAGTGCCAGCGGCGACTAAGACTGGCGCCACTGCCCTGGAAAAAGCTGGCGATATCACTGTAAACGGCACTGCAGTATCTTGGAAAGCTGGCGATGATATCGACAGCGTACTGGCAAGCATCAAAAATGCTGATGGCATTGCAGATGCAAAAATCGAAGATGGGCGTATCAGCATCACCTCAGAAGATGGCAGCGATGTCAAACTCGCCAACGCCAGCAGCGGTGCTCTCGGCCAGCTGGGTCTGACCGCCGGGTCTGCAGAGGCACGCACCAGCCAAGATACCTCGATCACTCTGAACAATGTTGAAGTCAAGTTCGTCAAAGGCTCTACTGCCCAGGAAATCGTTTCGGCGATCAATAGCGCAAGTACTGGCGTAACTGCTAGCCTGAGCGAAGATGGCAAGTTGTCGCTGTTCTCGGACAAGGACATTTCCATCGCTGACGGCAGTGCGGGCACTGGCTTGGATATCCTGGGCCTGACTGGTAAAACCGGTGCTACGGCGATTTCGATGGAAACCACCGTTTCCAATCTGAATATCACCGATGCCAAATCTTCCCAGATTTCTATTCAAGCCCTTGATGCGGCCATCGCTCAGGTCGACAGCCAGCGCGCCCAGCTGGGTGCCGTTCAGAACCGCTTCGATAGCACCGTCGCCAATCTGAATAGCATCTCGGAAAACTCCACTGCTGCCCGCAGCCGTGTTCAGGACGCCGACTTCGCTGCCGAAACCGCCGAGCTGACCAAGCAGCAGACCCTGCAACAGGCTTCCACCGCGATCCTGTCCCAGGCCAACCAGCTGCCGTCGTCGGTACTGAAACTGCTGGGCTAATTCAAAAGCTGAGTAGTTTGACGAAGGGTACGGTGACGTACCCTTTCGTCTTTCCAAGAAAAAGAGGTGTAAGACATGGATATGAGCGTGAAACTGGGCCTGTCCTATCCCGCCTCCGCTGCGCTCGACGCATCGACGAGCAAGCGGCAAGCAAGCGAGCAGGCAGCCAACGAGCCTGTCGACAAAGAATCCAAGCCTGCAGCCCGGCAAGACCTGGAAAGCGCCGTCAGTGCCATCCAGGACTTCGTCAAGGCTTCAGAGCGACAACTCGACTTTTCGATCGATGACTCTACTGGTCAAGTGGTGGTCAAGGTCATCGCTCGCCAGAGCGGCGAAGTCATCCGTCAGTTGCCCTCCGAAGTGGCACTGAAGCTGGCGGAAAACCTGAAAGATGCCAACAGCCTGCTGTTCAATACCCAGGTTTGAATTGGCATGACATTTGATTGTCAGCGCAGGGACGCCTTTTCGTCGAAAAACCGGCGGATATGATTAAGGAGATGTGAAATGGCGAGCTCAACCATCAATGGGCTTGGCTCTGGCCTGGATATCAGCGGTATCGTAAAGGCCCTTGCGGATGCTGAGAAGGCACCGAAGCAGTCCCAGATCAATACCCAGACCGCTACGGCGACGACGACCCTTTCAGCAATCGGTACGGTTAAGAGCGCGCTGGATACCTACCGAGCCGCGATTGCCAAACTGAATACCCAGGCAAGTTTCAGCGGGTTGGCTGCAACTTCATCTGATGAGGCGGTTGCAAAAATCAAGCTGGGCGATGGCGCATCGTCGGGTAATTATTCACTTGAAGTTACCCAATTGGCGACGGCATCGAAAATTTCGACGCAGGTATATAACTCTACCTCGTCTGTGGTCAATGCTTCGGGGGAAAGCCAGACGCTGACCATTACCCAAGGAAGCGCCACTCACAGTGTTGCGATCGCTACTGGCAGTACCCTGCAGCAGGCGCGGGATGCTATCAACGGGCAACTGCAGTCCAAGGGCATCACCGCTAACATCGTCACCGATTCAAGCGGCTCGCGTCTCATTTTCTCATCTACGCAGATGGGTGAGGGTACCGAACTGACGCTGGGCGGCAGTGCTGATATGGCTGCCGATGTAACTACCCTCGCTACGCCGCAGAATGCTAAGTACAAGCTAGATGGCATGGAGCTGCAATCGGCTTCCAACACTGTCACCGGGGCGGTGAGCGGTGTAGATATCGAATTGATCAAGGAGGGTAAATCCTCCCTGTCTGTGGCGAGTAACAATGCTACGTTGAAGAGCTCTGTTCAGTCTTTTGTGACGGCTTACAACGCTTTGATGACGGCTATCAACGGGCAGACCAAGGTCACTGCTGGTGCTGACGATAGTAGTGCTTCCGGGGCTTCGCTTACAGGTGACGCTACCATGCGGTCCTTGGTCAACTCGATCCGGAGTGAGCTCACGCGAAGCGTTGGTACCGGCTCGCTTCGTACTTTGTCGCAGCTTGGTATCAATACTGTTCAGAAAACGGGCTTGCTCGAATTTAGTGACACCAAATGGGACGCGGCGGTCAAAACCTATGGTGCTGACATCAACGGCCTTTTCACGGGTAAAGATGGTCTTTTGACGCGTATGACCGCGGCCACTGAAGACTATACGAAGGCCGGTGGCATACTTGCTTCACGGCAGGCTAGCTTGACGACACAGCTCAAAGAGTTGGAAGAATCGCAAAAAACGCTCGACCGTCGCATTGAGTCGCTGACAGATACCCTAACCAAGAAATACAACGCCATGGACACCATGGTCGCCCAACTCAAGTCCACTAGCGACAGTGTGATGAGCACGCTGAACGCACTGAACAAAGCCAACAGCGACGACTGACCGTACTAAAGAAAACCGTGGCAGGGCCGATGCAGTTGGTATGCGGCCCCTGTCCAGCAGCCCCGTTCACTGAGGATCCCCCATGCACCCGATGAGAGCCCTTCGCCAGTACCAGAAGGTCAATTCCCACGCCCAGATTTCCGAAGCCACTCCACACCGCCTGGTGCAGATGCTGATGGAAGGCTCGCTCGACCGCATGGCTCAGGCCAAGGGGGCAATCGCTCGTGGCGACGTTGCTCAGAAATGCATCATGCTGGGCAAGGCCATCGACATCATCGGTGGCCTGCGTGAAGGCCTGGACAAGGAAAAAACCGACAATCCAGACGAACTGGACCGCCTCGACAGCCTGTACGACTACATGGCCCGTCGCCTGACCCAGGCCAACCTGCACAGCGACCCGGCGATGATCGACGAAGTCGCCCAGCTGATGATCACCGTGAAAAGCGGTTGGGATGCCATCGCCTCAGCCGAGCAATAACCGCCAAGGAGTGCCCATGAGCGCGTTGCAGCAAATCGAAGATACCCGCCAGGCCCTCAGCGAGGCCCTGCAAGCGCGCGACTGGGCCGCCATCGGTGAGCTGGACCTGGCGTGCCGGGCGCTGATGGATGAAGTGCTGCAGGATGAGCAGGAAGATGAGGCCGCCGTGCGGGCCAAGCTGGAAGCGTTGATGGCGGTTTATCGTCAGCTAATCGACGTTGCAAGTGACGAGCGTCAATCGTTGGTCACGCAAATGTCGAATATCAATCAAGCGAAACAAGCCACAAAGGTATACCATCTGTTCAGCTGAGGCTGAGCAAAATGCAACGTTTCGGCGCCATTAATTTGACTGCCTTTAAGTTTTTGACTTTACTAGTGGCTGTTCTCGAATTTTCAGACGTCCGAACACTGACCATTCAGTCGGAATGATGTCGAGCATGCCCCTGCTGGGCGCCGATATGACTAGGGAAGTTGCTATTGCATGTGGCGTGAAACCAAGATTCTGCTGATCGACGACGACAGCGCGCGCCGCCGCGACCTTGCGGTGGTGCTGAACTTTCTCGGCGAAGAAAACATCGCGTGCTCCAGCCAGGACTGGCAGCAGGCCGTCGAGCCGTTGTCTTCAAGTCGCGAAGTGCTGTGTGTGCTCATTGGCGCCGTCAGCGCTCCGGGCAATCTCCTTGGGCTCGTTAAGACAGTGGCTGGGTGGGATGAGTTCCTTCCGGTTCTGCTTTTAGGTGAAATTTCTTCTGCGGAGTTCCCGGAAGACCTTCGCCGCCGGGTGCTTTCCAACCTGGAAATGCCGCCAAGTTACAGCCAGCTGCTGGATTCGCTGCACCGTGCCCAGGTTTACCGCGAAATGTACGACCAGGCGCGCGAGCGCGGTCGCCAGCGCGAGCCCAACCTGTTCCGCAGCCTGGTCGGCACCAGCCGTGCCATCCAGCACGTGCGGCAGATGATGCAGCAAGTGGCCGATACCGACGCCAGCGTGCTGATCCTGGGTGAGTCGGGCACCGGCAAGGAAGTGGTGGCGCGCAACCTGCACTACCATTCCAAGCGCCGCGAAGCACCGTTTGTGCCCGTGAACTGCGGGGCGATCCCGGCCGAGTTGCTGGAAAGCGAACTGTTCGGCCACGAGAAGGGTGCCTTTACCGGGGCAATCACCAGCCGAGCCGGGCGTTTCGAGCTGGCCAACGGCGGTACCCTGTTCCTCGACGAAATCGGCGACATGCCGCTGCCGATGCAGGTCAAGCTGCTGCGCGTGCTGCAGGAGCGTACCTTCGAGCGCGTGGGCAGCAACAAGACCCAGAGCATTGACGTACGCATCATCGCCGCGACCCACAAAAACCTCGAAACCATGATCGAGGAGGGTACGTTCCGCGAAGACCTGTACTACCGCCTGAACGTGTTCCCCATCGAAATGGCGCCGCTGCGTGAGCGGGTAGAAGACATCCCGCTGCTGATGAACGAGCTGATCTCGCGCATGGAGCACGAGAAGCGCGGCTCCATCCGCTTCAACTCCGCCTCGATCATGTCGCTGTGCCGCCACGGCTGGCCGGGTAACGTGCGTGAGCTGGCCA
The DNA here is from genome assembly GCF_039673335.1 of Pseudomonas sp. TWI929. Classification (NCBI taxonomy): domain Bacteria; kingdom Pseudomonadati; phylum Pseudomonadota; class Gammaproteobacteria; order Pseudomonadales; family Pseudomonadaceae; genus Pseudomonas; species Pseudomonas sp. TWI929. The sequence goes on along the minus strand of NZ_JBDJLK010000008.1, from coordinate 41,182 downwards.
ACCTGGTCGAGCGCATGGCCATCATGCACCCGTACGGGGTGATTGGTGTGTCCGAGCTGCCGAAGAAGTTCCGCTACGTCGACGACGAAGACGAGCAGATGGTCGACAGCCTGCGCAGCGACCTGGAAGAGCGCGTGGCCATCAATGGCCACACGCCAAACTTCAGCAACCACGCCATGCTGCCGCCTGAAGGCCTGGACCTGAAAGACTACCTCGGCAGCCTGGAGCAAGGCCTGATCCAGCAGGCGCTGGACGATGCCAACGGTATCGTTGCGCGCGCGGCTGAACGTTTGCGTATTCGCCGTACCACCCTGGTCGAGAAGATGCGCAAATACGGCATGAGCCGCCAGGGCGGCGAGGACCAGGCTGAGGATTGACGCCTGGCTTGGAATTTTGGGGGCGCTTTGCGCCCCTTTCGCGACACAAGGCCGCTCCCACAGGACTGTGCAATGCTTGAAGCCTGCGCCGTACCTGTGGGAGCGGCCTTGTGTCGCGAAAGGGCTGCGCAGCAGCCCCAGGGTTGTTCAGGGTAAACCCAATCCCCCATCTCCGGCACGGCTATTGCTACACCGCAGGCAACATACCGTTTTTATGACGGTCAGCCACGCGAGAGAGCATGATGCCCCAGGCCGCCCACCTATCCCGAGCCCCCGATCAGCAGGGGCACACCCCGGTCGAGCAGGACAGCCGCCAGGGTATCGAGCACGCCTTTGCCCTGTTCAATCAGGTGTCCAGCCAGCTGAGCCAGTCCTACAGCCTGCTTGAAGCCCGGGTCAGTGAACTCAAGGGTGAGCTGGCGGTGGTCAGTGCCCAGCGTATCGATGAGCTGAGCGAAAAAGAGCGCCTGGCCAACCGCCTGCAAAACCTGCTGGACCTGCTGCCTGGCGGGGTTATCGTGATCGATGGCCAGGGCCTGGTGCGCGAAGCCAACCCGGCTGCCTGCGAGCTGCTCGGCGAGCCGCTGATCGGCCAGCTGTGGCGCCAGGTAATCGCCCGCAGCTTCGCCCCTCGCAAAGACGACGGCCACGAAGTCTCGCTGCGCGACGGCCGCCGCCTGTCCATCGCTACCCGCTCGCTGGATGCCGAACCCGGCCAGCTGGTGTTGCTCAACGACCTGACCGAAACCCGGCGCCTGCAAGACCAGCTGGCGCGCCACGAGCGCCTGTCGTCGCTGGGGCGCATGGTTGCCTCGCTGGCACACCAGATTCGCACGCCTCTGTCGGCGGCCATGCTCTATGCCAGCCACCTGGCCGACAGCGAGCAACACCTGAGCACGGAAACCCGCCAGCGCTTTGCCGGTACCCTGAAGGAGCGCCTGCACGAGCTGGAGCACCAGGTGCGCGACATGCTGGTGTTCGCCCGGGGCGAGCTGCCGCTGGGTGACCGGTTAACCCCAAAAGCCTTGTTCCAGGCCCTGCAGCAGGCTGCCCAGCCGCATGTGCAGGGCCACGCCGTGCGTTGGCAGTGCGACAGCCATCTGGGCGAGCTGCTGTGCAACCGCGACACCCTGGTCGGTGCCTTGCTCAACCTGGTCGAAAACGCCCTGCAAGCCAGCGACGGCGCGGCGCGGCTCAAGGTGCACCTGTTCCGCCGCGAGCACACCTTGCATCTGTGCGTGAGCGATGCCGGCAGCGGCATCGACGCCGCTTTGCTTGGCCGGCTGGGTGAGCCGTTCCTCACCACCAAGGCCACCGGCACCGGGCTGGGCCTGGCCGTGGTCAAGGCCGTGGTGCGGGCGCACCAGGGCACGCTCAGCCTGCGCTCCAAGGTTGGCCGGGGCACCTGCGTGCGGGTGGCGTTGCCATTGATCGACGGGCAGTTGGCGGAGGGCGTGTAATGGCAATCAAGGTGCTGCTGGTCGAGGATGACCGCGTATTGCGCCAGGCGCTGGGCGATACCCTGGAAATCGGCGGCTTCGCCTACTGGGCGGTGGGCAGTGCCGAAGAGGCGCTGGAGGCGGTGCTGGATGAAGCCTTCAGCCTGGTGGTCAGCGATGTGAACATGCCTGGCATGGACGGGCACCAGCTGCTGGCCCAGCTGCGCCGCCAACAACCGCAGCTGCCGGTGTTGCTGATGACCGCGCACGCCGCCGTGGAGCGCGCCGTCGAGGCAATGCGCCAGGGCGCTGCGGATTATCTGGTGAAACCATTTGAGCCCAAGGCGCTGCTCAGCCTGGTCGAGCGGCATGCCGCCGGGCGGGTGGTTGGCGAGGAAGGCCCGGTGGCCTGCGAGCCGGCCAGCCGGCAGTTGCTGGAGCTGGCCGCCCGTGTTGCGCGCAGCGATTCGACCGTGTTGATTTCTGGCGAGTCTGGCACCGGCAAGGAAGTGCTGGCGCGCTACATACACCAGCAGTCGCCTCGGGCGGCGCAGCCCTTCGTGGCGATCAACTGCGCGGCCATCCCCGACAACATGCTCGAGGCCACCCTGTTCGGCCACGAGAAGGGCGCCTTCACCGGCGCCATCGCCGCCCAGGCCGGCAAGTTCGAGCAGGCCGAGGGCGGTACCCTGCTGCTCGACGAAATCTCGGAAATGCCCATGGCCTTGCAGGCCAAGTTGCTGCGCGTGCTGCAGGAGCGTGAAGTGGAGCGGGTAGGTGGGCGCAAGCCGATCAGCCTCGATATTCGCGTGCTGGCTACCACCAACCGTGACCTGGCCGGCGAAGTGGCGGCCGGGCGCTTCCGTGAAGACCTGTACTATCGCCTGTCGGTGTTCCCCCTGGCCTGGCGGCCGCTGCGCGAACGCCCGGGGGACATCCTGCAACTGGCCGAACGCCTGCTGGCGCGGCATGTGGCCAAGATGAAGCACGCCCCGGTGCGCCTGTCGCCGCAGGCGCGGGCCTGCCTGCAGGCGCATGCCTGGCCAGGCAACGTGCGCGAGCTGGACAACGCCTTGCAGCGGGCGTTGATCCTGCAGCAGGGTGGGGTGATCGAGGCGGCGGATTTTTGTCTGGCAGGCGCCATTCCATTGTCAGCTGGCACTGCGCCATTACCTGAGCAGGCTAACGAAGCCAGCGGGCTGGGTGATGACATGCGCCGCCACGAGTACCAGATGATCATCGACACCCTGCGCGCCGAGCGCGGTCGCCGCAAAGAGGCAGCCGAACGCCTGGGCATCAGCCCGCGTACCCTGCGCTACAAGCTGGCGCAAATGCGCGATGCCGGGTTTGACGTCGAGGCCAGCCTGTTCGGCTGACACCGCACCCGCTGCAGGCGCGATCCCCTGTAGGAGCGGCCTTGTGTCGCGATAGGGCCGCAAAGCGGCCCCAGGTTTCAGCTTCGCCGCCGGTATTGCCGGCGCCGCTCTGCGGCCCTATCGCGACACAAGGCCGCTCCTACAGGGACCGCGTAATCACGTGGAAGTGATTGCAAAGGCTGGCACCTTTGTTGCTTTACGTAGGCTATTCGCCGCATGAGTGTCAAAAAAATGCGGCCGCAGGAGAGAGAAGGGTCATGAGCCAAGGTGTTGAATTCAATCGTCTGATGTTGGACATGCGGGCCATGCAGGCCGATGCCATGTCGCTGCCCAAGGTGGCTGCAGCCCCCGAGCTGGCACCGGGGCAGAGTACCTTTGCCGACATGCTCGGCCAGGCCATTGGCAAGGTGCATGAGACGCAGCAGGCTTCGACCCAACTGGCCAACGCCTTCGAAATCGGCAAGAGCGGCGTCGACCTGACCGACGTGATGATCGCTTCGCAGAAGGCCAGCGTGTCCATGCAGGCCCTGACCCAGGTGCGCAACAAGCTGGTCCAGGCGTACCAGGACATCATGCAGATGCCGGTTTGAGGACGGACGTAAACCATGGCTGATGCAGTCGTCGACAACGCCCCCGCCAAGGCTGGTTCGCCAGCGGCCAAGCCGCCGTTGTTCGGCATGGCGTTTCTGGAAAACATCGCGCAGATGCCCATGCTGCGCCAGATCGGCCTCATGGTCGGCCTGGCCGCCAGCGTGGCCATCGGCTTTGCCGTGGTGCTGTGGTCGCAACAACCGGATTACCGCCCGTTGTACGGCAGCCTGGCGGGCATGGACACCAAGCAGGTCATGGACACCCTGGCCGCTGCCGACATCCCCTACAACGTCGAGCCCAACTCTGGCGCTCTGCTGGTCAAGGCCGACGACCTCTCCCGTGCGCGCCTGAAGCTGGCAGCCGCTGGCGTGGCGCCGAGCGATGGCAATGTCGGCTTCGAACTGCTCGACAAGGAGCAGGGCCTGGGCACCAGCCAGTTCATGGAAGCCACCCGCTACCGCCGCAGCCTGGAAGGCGAGCTGGCGCGTACCGTTTCCAGCCTGAACAACGTCAAGGCTGCACGCGTGCACCTGGCCATTCCGAAAAGCTCGGTGTTCGTGCGTGACGAACGCAAGCCCAGCGCCTCGGTACTGGTCGAGCTGTACCCGGGCCGCGCCCTGGAAGCCGGGCAGGTGATGGCCATCGTCAACCTGGTTGCCACCAGCGTGCCGGAACTGGACAAGTCGCAGGTTACCGTGGTCGACCAGAAGGGCAACCTGCTGTCCGAGCAGATACAGGATTCTTCGCTGACCCAGGCGGGCAAGCAGTTCGACTACAGCCGCCGGGTGGAAAGCATGCTCACCCAGCGTGTGCACAACATCTTGCAGCCGGTGCTGGGCAATGACCGCTACAAGGCCGAAGTGTCTGCCGACCTCGACTTCAGCGCGGTCGAGTCCACCTCCGAACAGTTCAACCCCGACCAGCCGGCCCTGCGCAGCGAGCAGTCGGTGGACGAACAGCGTGCCAGCAGCCAGGGCCCGCAAGGCGTGCCCGGCGCGCTGAGCAACCAGCCGCCAGGCGCCGCCTCGGCACCGCAAACCACCGGTGCTGCCGCCACCCCGGCCGCGGCCATTCAGCCAGGCCAGCCGCTGGTGGATGCCAACGGCCAGCAGATCATGGACCCGGCCACCGGCCAGCCAATGCTCGCGCCGTACCCATCGGACAAGCGCCAGCAAAGCACCAAGAACTTCGAGCTGGACCGCTCCATCAGCCACACCCGCCAGCAGCAGGGGCGCATGACCCGCCTGTCGGTGGCGGTAGTGGTGGACGACCAGGTCAAGCTCGACCCGGCCACCGGCGACAGCACGCGTGCGCCATGGGCTGCCGAGGACCTGGCGCGCTTTACCCGGCTGGTGCAGGACGCGGTCGGCTTCGACGCCAGCCGTGGCGACAGCGTAACGGTGATCAACGTGCCGTTCGCCGCCGACCGTGGCGAAGAAATCGGCGAGATCGCCTTCTACCAGCAGCCGTGGTTCTGGGACATCGTCAAGCAGGTGCTGGGCGTGGTGTTCATCCTGGTGCTGGTGTTCGGCGTGCTGCGGCCGGTGCTGAACAACATTACAGGGGGCGGCAAGCAGGCTGCCTCGGACAGCGACATGGAGCTGGGCGGCATGATGGGTCTGGATGGCGAACTGGCCAACGACCGCGTCAGCTTGGGTGGCCCGACAAGCATTCTGCTGCCTAGCCCGAGCGAGGGTTACGAGGCACAGCTCAACGCAATCAAAGGCCTGGTGGCCGAAGACCCGGGCCGCGTGGCCCAGGTTGTGAAAGAGTGGATCAACGCCGATGAGTGACAACCGAGCCGTTACCGCCAAGCTGAGCCGCGTCGACAAAGCGGCGATCCTCCTGCTCTCGCTGGGCGAGACCGATGCGGCCCAGGTGCTGCGGCACATGGGGCCCAAGGAGGTGCAGCGGGTAGGTGTGGCCATGGCGCAGATGGGCAATGTGCACCGTGACCAGGTCGAGCAGGTAATGGGCGAGTTCATCGACATTGTCGGTGACCAGACCAGCCTGGGCGTCGGGTCTGACGCCTATATCCGCAAGATGCTCAACCAGGCCCTGGGCGAAGACAAGGCCAACGGCCTGGTCGACCGCATCCTGCTGGGTGGCAACACCAGCGGCCTGGACAGCCTGAAGTGGATGGAGCCGCGCGCGGTAGCCGATGTGATCCGCTACGAGCACCCGCAGATCCAGGCCATCGTGGTTGCCTACCTCGACCCGGACCAGGCCGGCGAAGTGCTGAGCAACTTCGACCACAAGGTACGGCTGGACATCGTCTTGCGCGTGTCGTCGCTGAACACCGTGCAACCGGCGGCGCTGAAGGAGCTGAACCAGATCCTCGAGAAGCAGTTCTCGGGCAACTCCAACGCGGCGCGCACCACCCTCGGCGGCATCAAGCGCGCCGCCGACATCATGAACTTCCTCGACAGCTCGGTGGAAGGTGCACTGATGGATGCGATCCGCGAAATCGACAGCGACCTGTCGGAGCAGATCGAAGACCTGATGTTCGTCTTCAACAACCTGGCCGACGTCGACGACCGCGGCATCCAGGCGTTGCTGCGCGAAGTGGCGTCCGACGTGCTGGTGGTGTCGCTCAAGGGTGCCGACGAACGGGTCAAGGACAAGATCTTCAAGAACATGTCCAAGCGTGCCTCCGAGCTGCTGCGCGACGACCTGGAGGCCAAGGGGCCGGTGCGGGTCAGCGACGTGGAAACGGCGCAGAAGGAAATCCTCACCATCGCCCGCCGCATGGCCGAAGCCGGCGAGATCGTGCTCGGCGGCAAGGGTGCCGAGGAAATGATCTAAGAAATTCGCGATCTACCGGCCGACGCCACCCCTTGTGGGAGCGGGTTCACCCGCGAAGGCGTCAGGCCTGGCGGTCGAGGTTGTCGCTACCGACGCATTCGCGGGTAAACCCGCTCCCACAGGGACCGTGTCGGCTGAACATGGTTTGAGAACATGACCGCATGCCCACCAAAGAACATCACCCCAGCGACCTGATCCGTGCCCGCGACCTCGAGGGCGTGGACGTGTGGGCGTTGCCCAGCTTCGACCCGGAACCCGAGCCCGAACCGGAGCCCGAGCCGGAACCTGAGGTAATCGAGGAAGAAGTCGAGGAAGTGCCGCTGGAAGAGGTCCAGCCGCTAACCCTGGAAGAACTTGAAGCCATCCGCCAGGAGGCCTACAACGAAGGCTTCGCCACCGGTGAGCGCGAGGGCTTTCACAGCACCCAGCTCAAGGTGCGCCAGGAAGCCGAAGCTGCCCTGAATGCCAAGCTGAACAGCCTTGAGCGGCTGATGGCCAACCTGATGGAGCCGATTGCCGAGCAAGACACGCAGATCGAGAAAACCCTGGTGCACCTGGTGGCGCACATGACCCGCCAGGTAATCGGCCGCGAGCTGCGCAATGATTCCAGCCAGATCACCCAGGTGCTGCGCGAAGCGCTGAAATTGCTGCCCATGGGCGCGGACAATATCCGCATCCACCTCAACCCGCAGGATTTCGAGCTGGCCAAGGCCCTGCGCGAACGCCATGAAGAAAGCTGGCGGCTGCTGGAAGACAGCACCTTGCTGCCCGGCGGCTGCCGTATCGAAACCGCCCACAGCCGCATCGATGCGTCCATGGAAACGCGCATCGAAAAAACCGTGGCGCAGCTGTTCGACCAGTTGCATGACCACGCCCTGCACCCGGCGGCGGCCGACATTGAGGTGGACTTGAATAGCCCGGTGGACGCCCCTGATGCACCTTAAGCGCACCAGCTTCGGCAAGCGCCTGGGCAGTTATGCCGAGGCCATCGAGCTGCCGGCCCAGCCCATCGTCGAAGGCCGCCTGCTACGCATGGTCGGCCTTACCCTGGAGGCCGAAGGCCTGCGCGCTGCAGTGGGCAGCCGCTGCCTGGTAATCAACGACGACAGTTACCACCCGGTGCAGGTCGAAGCCGAAGTGATGGGCTTTGCCGGGCCCAAGGTGTTCCTCATGCCGGTTGGCAGCATTGTCGGTATTGCCCCGGGTGCGCGGGTGGTGCCGCTGGATGACGGCGGCCGCCTGCCCATGGGCATGAGCATGCTCGGCCGGGTACTCGACGGCGCCGGCCGTGCGCTGGATGGTAAGGGCGGGATGAAGGCCGAGGACTGGGTGCCAATGGACGGCCCGGTGATCAACCCGCTCAACCGCGACCCCATCAGCAAGCCGCTGGACGTAGGTATCCGCAGCATCAATGGCTTGCTCACCGTCGGTCGCGGCCAGCGCCTTGGCCTGTTTGCCGGTACCGGCGTGGGTAAATCGGTGCTGCTGGGCATGATGACCCGCTTCACCGAAGCCGAGATCATCGTGGTCGGCCTGATTGGTGAGCGGGGCCGCGAGGTAAAGGAATTCATCGAGCATATCCTTGGTGAAGAGGGCCTCAAACGCTCGGTGGTGGTGGCATCGCCGGCTGACGATGCGCCGCTGATGCGCCTGCGTGCGGCCATGTACTGCACGCGTATTGCCGAGTACTTCCGCGACAAGGGCAAGAACGTGCTGTTGCTGATGGACTCGCTTACCCGTTTCGCCCAGGCCCAGCGGGAAATCGCCCTGGCCATCGGCGAGCCGCCGGCCACCCGCGGTTACCCGCCTTCGGTGTTTGCCAAGCTGCCCAAGCTGGTGGAGCGGGCGGGCAACGGCGAGCCGGGCGGTGGCTCAATTACCGCGTTCTATACCGTGCTGTCCGAAGGCGACGACCAGCAGGACCCGATCGCCGACTCGGCGCGTGGTGTGCTCGACGGCCACTTCGTGTTGTCGCGGCGGCTGGCCGAAGAGGGCCATTACCCGGCCATCGACATCGAGGCCTCGATCAGCCGGGTGATGCCCCAGGTGGTCGATGCCGACCATTTACGCCAGGCGCAGAAGTTCAAGCAGTTGTGGTCGCGCCTGTCGCAAAGCCGCGATCTGATCAGCGTGGGTGCCTACGTGGCGGGTGGCGACCCGGAGACCGACCTGGCCATTGCCCTGCAATCGAAGCTGGTGGAGTTTTTGCGCCAAGGCCTGCGCGAGAACGTAGGCATGGCGCAAAGCCGCGAACAGTTGGGGGCGATCTTCACGCCCCCGGCGGGCTGATAGGCCATGGCGCTGCCCGGACGCGCCGCGCGCCTGGCGCCGGTGGTGGACATGGCCGAGGAGGCCGAGCGCAAGGCGGCCCAGCGCCTTGGGCATTTCCAGCAGCAGGTGGCCCAGGCTCAGGCCAAGCTGGCGGAGCTTGAGCGGTTTCGTGAAGATTACCAGCTGCAGTGGATCAACCGCGGCGGGCAGGGGGTGAATGGCAGCTGGCTGGTCAACTACCAGCGCTTCCTGGGGCAGCTGGAAACGGCCATGACCCAACAGCGGCAGAGCCTGGTCTGGCACCAGAACAACCTCAACAACGCCCGTGGTACCTGGCAGCAGGCCTATGCCCGGGTGGAGGGTTTGCGCAAGCTGGTGCAGCGCTACATGGACGAAGCCCGGCGTGCCGAAGACAAGCGCGAACAGCGCTTGCTGGATGAGCTGTCACAGCGCTTGCCGCGGCAGAATCACCTTTAACCTGTACCGGCCTCTTCGCGGGTAAACCCGCTCCCACAGGTACGGCACAGGATTTGAAGTCTGTGGAGATCCTGTGGGAGCGGGTTTACCCGCGAAGAGGCCGGCACAGGCGCATGTGCTTGCAGCCCTCACCATCGCCTGCTAAACCTTCAAGGAGTTGCATCCGCCATCATCGAAGGAATCGCTAGCATGGCAGTCGAGACTGATTTTTCGCAGGACGGGAAAAAGCTGACGATCAAGATCAAGGGGCGTTTCGATTTCGGCAAGCATCAGGAGTTTCGTGACGCCTATGAACGCCAGCCCAGTCGGCCCGATTCGGTGGTCGTCGACCTGAAGGACACCACCTACCTCGACAGCTCCGCGCTCGGCATGCTGCTGTTGCTGCGTGACCATGCGGGCGGCGATGAGTCGGATGTGCGGGTGGTGCATGCCAGCTCCGACGTGCGCAAGATTCTCGCCATCTCCAATTTCGAAAAACTGTTCGATATCAGTTGAGTGCCGACATGCCGGCCGAACAGGCGTTGACCGTGCTGGTCGCCGAAGACGGTGCCACCGACCGCCTGCTACTGGCGCAGATCGTGCGCCGCCAGGGCCATCAGGTGTTCACCGCAGAAAACGGCGAGCAGGCGGTGGCGCTGTTCGTCGAACGGCGCCCGCAACTGGTGCTGCTGGACGCGCTGATGCCTGTGATGGACGGCTTCGAGGCCGCGCGGCAAATCAAGGCCCTGGCCGGCGAGGCGCTGGTGCCGATCATTTTCCTGACCTCGCTGAACGAGGAGGAAGCCCTGGTGCGCTGCCTGGAGGCCGGGGGCGATGACTTCATGGCCAAGCCCTACAGTGCAGTGATTCTCGGCGCCAAGATCCGCGCCATGGACCGCCTGCGCCGGCTGCAGGCCACGGTGCTGGCGCAACGCGACCAGATTACCCGGCACCATCACCACCTGCTCAACGAACAGCGGGTGGCCAAGGCCGTGTTCGACAAGGTGGCCCACTCCGGTTGCCTTGCCGCGCCCAACATTCGCTACCTGCAGTCGCCCTATGCGCTGTTCAATGGCGACCTGATGCTGGCCGCGTTCACCCCGTCTGGCGACATGCGTGTGCTGCTTGGCGATTTCACTGGCCACGGCTTGCCGGCTGCGGTGGGCGCCATGCCGTTGGCCGAGGTGTTCTACGGCATGACGGCCAAGGGCTACGGCATGGCGCAGATCCTGCGCGAGATGAATGCCAAGCTCAAACGCATCTTGCCGGTGGACATGTTCTGCTGTGCGCTGCTGCTTAACCTCAGCATGCAGCGCGGTGCTGTGGAGGTGTGGAACGGCGGCATGCCTGATGGTTATCGCCTGTCGGCAGACGGCCAGGTGCTGTCGGTGCTGAGCTCGCGGCACCTGCCGCTGGGCATCCTGGCCGCCGAGCGTTTCGATGACAGCACCGAGATGTTGCCGCTGGCGCCGGGCGAGCGCTTGTTGCTGCTGTCGGACGGCGTGCTCGACACTGCCGACGACCAGGAGCGGCTGTTCGGCGTGCAGCGCCTGCGTGCGGTGCTGGCCGACAACCGTGACCCGGTGCAACTGTTCGACGAAGTGATGCAGGCCCTGGAGCGCTTTGGCGGGCGCCCGCGCGATGACATCAGCTTGTGCGACATTCGCATGTTCAGCGCCGAGGAGTGCGTACCGGCGCCGATGATCTACTCTGATAGCGGCCGCTCCAGCCCGCTGGACTGGTCGCTGGGTTTCGAGGTGCGCGGCGAGAGCCTGAAACGCTTCAATCCAGTACCGTACCTGGTGCAACTGTTACAGGAAATTCACGGCCTGCGCGCACGTACCGGCAACCTGCACAGTGTCCTCAGCGAGCTGTATTCCAACGCGCTGGAGCATGGTGTGCTGGGCCTCGATTCGCAGCTCAAGCGCGATGTGCAGGGCTTTACCGACTATTATCAGGAGCGCGCGCGGCGCTTGGGTTCGCTGGTCGACGGCTTTGTGCGTATCGACTTCAAGGTTGAACCCTATGCCGCTGGTGGGCGTCTGATGGTCGAGGTTCGCGACAGTGGCGCGGGGTTTGATGTGCAGCAGGTGCTGGCACGGCCTGCGCTGGAGCAGGGCCTGAGCGGGCGGGGTGTGAACCTTGTGCGCCGGTTGGCCAGCAGCGCCTGTTGGAGTGAAGGCGGCCGTTGCGCACATGTGGAGTTCGTCTGGTGAGCCACAGGCTGGCTCGGGCATAATCTGGCTTGATCAAGGAGTGAACAAGTGACTGACATGCATATTGACCACAAGGTACTCAGTGACCTGCGTGAAGTCATGGAAGATGGCTACCTGCAGTTGGTGCAGACTTTTCTCGACGACTCCGAACGCCGCCTGGGCCAGTTGCACGCGGCCAAAAGTGCCGAAGAGCTGGGCTCGGCCGCCCACAGTTTCAAGGGCAGCAGCAGCAACATGGGCGCGGTGGCGTTGGCCAACCTGTGCCAGCAGCTGGAAGAGCGTGCACGGCGGCCTCCGCTGTATGGCATCGAAGACCTGATCAACCGCATCGACCAGGAGTTCATCGAGGTACAGCGCTTCTACCGGGGTGAGCAACAACGTATTTCGGCGGGCTGAAGCGCGACTTGGCGCGAGTCTTGCCTGTCTCTGGCCGGATGTTCTTTTTGTTTCTGGCGCGGAGATCGCTCAATGCCTGTCGCACCCAACCCTTTGTTGCAAGCCAACGCCCTTGGTAACACCTCGCGTGCGGCTGGCGCGCAGGTGGAAAAACCGCTGCAGGCGCCGGGCGACAAAGGCGACGGCTTTGGCCAGGTGATGGCCAAGCAAGGGCGCGACAAGGCCGCCGGGCAGGACGACAAGGTCGCCCAGGCCAAGCCCAAGGACAAACCCGAAGCGGCACAGGGCGGCAAACCAGACCCGGCTGACAAGCCCAGCGTTGCCGATGACGGCAACAAGTTGCCAGCCGACGACCAGGCCCAGGCCGATACCGGGCTGCGCGATGCCAGCCTGGTGGCGGGCCAGGTCACCGACGCACAACCTGGTGCTCAGCTGATCCAGGCCCAGGCCGAAGCAGTGGCACCGGTGCTGCAGGCCGCCACGGCGCAAGTGCAGGCCAGCGCCGCGCTGCCTGAGGAGCCCGCCACCGAAGAAGCCTTCGACCCTGACGCCGACCCATTGGCCAACCTGCCGACCTTGCGCCTGGCGCTGGAGCACAGTGCCCAGGCCAAGGGCGGCACCTCGGCACATGCCCTTGATCCTTCCCAGGCCCAGGGCGACGATGGGCGGGGCGCCGTCAATACCTTGGCGAACTTGGTCGAGAATGCCGAAGGTGAAACCGGTGAGCCTGGTGACAAGGCTTTCGGCGCTTTGCTTGAAGATGGCCTGAAAGACACCAAGAGCGCCAACAGCGACACGCGCCTCGACGATTTTGCCAACCGCTTGGCCAGCCTGACCCAGGCGGCCACGGCCAAGACTGCCAACGCCGTGCCGGCTAACGCAAGCCCGTTGCACCAGCCGTTGCCGATGAACCAGAACGCCTGGGCCGAGGGGCTGGTCAACCGGGTCATGTACCTGTCCAGCCAGAACCTCAAGTCGGCGGACATCCAGCTGGAGCCGGCAGAGCTCGGCCGCCTGGACATTCGCGTCAATGTTGCGGCGGACCAGCCGGCCCAGGTCACCTTCATCAGCGGCCATGCTGGCGTGCGTGATGCCCTCGACAGCCAGGTGCACCGCCTGCGCGAACTGTTCACTCAGCAAGGGCTGGCCCAGCCGGATGTCAACGTGGCCGACCAGTCGCGCGGGCAACAGCAGCAGGGGCAGGCGCAGGGCAGCCAGCTGTCCGGGGTGGCGGCGCGGCGGGCGGAGCAGGGTGGAAGTGAGGCAGTCGATGCTGCCCGGCCTGTGGAACAGCAGGTGGTTGTCGGCGACAGTGCGGTGGATTACTACGCTTAAATATTGATTGCCTGTTCTGGCCTCTTCGCGGCGGTTCGACGCCTGCGAAGAGGCCAGCACAGTTGTTCCTGCCGAAATCCCTCCTTGCACAAAATCTGGCATAACACTTGCTCAAGCCAAGCCATCCTCCCTTGAACCCCCGATGGACGACGGATTATTGGCATGGCGAAGAGCGAAGCAGTCAAAGACCCCGCCACTAAAGGCAAACTCAAGCTGATCCTGCTGGCAGTAGTGGGCCTGTTGCTGGCGATCGGCCTGTCGGTGGGCGCTACCTGGTTCATCATGCACAAGAGCGAGCCGGCCCCGGCCACCGAGGTCGAGGCCAGCAACGCCAAGCCAGTGGCCATCTACCAGGCGCTGACCCCGGCCTTCGTGGTCAACTTCAACCAGAACGGCCGCCAGCGCTACATGCAGGTGAGCATCACCCTGCAAGCGCGCAACCAGGCCGACCTGGATGCGCTCAAGGTGCACATGCCGGTGATCCGCAACAACCTGGTGATGATGTTCTCCGGGCAAGGCTTCGACACCCTGGCCAGCAGCCCGGTGGGGCAGGAGATGCTGCGCCAGAAGGCCACCGCAGTGGTTCAGGAAGTGGCACAGAAGGAAGTCGGCAAGCCGGTCGTCGACCAGTTGCTGTTCACCAATTTCGTATTGCAGTAGGAGTCCGCAATGGCCGTACAGGACCTGCTGTCCCAGGATGAAATCGATGCCCTGTTGCATGGCGTCGACGATGGTCTGGTACAGACCGAAAGTGCATCCGAGCCTGGCAGTATCAAAAGCTACGACCTGACCAGCCAGGACCGTATCGTACGGGGCCGCATGCCGACCCTGGAAATGATCAACGAGCGCTTCGCCCGTTACACCCGCATCAGCATGTTCAACCTGCTGCGCCGTTCCGCCGACGTGGCGGTGGGCGGCGTGCAGGTGATGAAGTTCGGCGAATACGTGCACTCGCTGTATGTGCCGACCAGCCTCAACCTGGTCAAGATCAAGCCGCTGCGCGGTACTTCGCTGTTCATCCTCGACGCCAAGCTGGTGTTCAAACTGGTGGACAACTTCTTCGGCGGCGATGGCCGCCACGCCAAGATCGAAGGCCGCGAATTCACCCCCACCGAACTGCGCGTGGTGCGCATGGTGCTGGACCAGTGCTTCGTCGACCTCAAGGAAGCCTGGCAGGCGATCATGCCGGTCAACTTCGAGTACATGAACTCCGAGGTCAACCCGGCCATGGCCAACATCGTCGGCCCCAGCGAGGCGGTGGTGGTGTCCACCTTCCACATCGAACTGGACGGCGGTGGCGGCGACCTGCACGTGACCATGCCGTATTCGATGATCGAGCCGGTGCGGGAAATGCTCGATGCCGGTTTCCAGTCCGACCTGGACGACCAGGACGAGCGCTGGGTCAAGGCCCTGCGCGAGGACGTGCTGGACGTGGCCGTGCCGTTGACCGCCACGGTTGCCCGGCGCCAGTTGAAGCTGCGCGACATCCTGCACATGCAGCCTGGCGACGTGATCCCGGTGGAGCTGCCCGAGCACCTGGTGCTGCGGGCCAACGGCGTGCCGTCGTTCAAGGCGCGCCTGGGCTCGCACAAGGGCAACCTGGCGCTGCAGATCATCGACCCGATCGAACGCCGCTGACGGCGTGCCGGTCGCTCATAACGTATTGAATGCCTGTCGAGGAAACCATGGCTAACGAAAACGAGATCACCTCCCCAGAGGACCAGGCGCTGGCCGATGAGTGGGCCGCCGCACTGGAGGAAACCGGTGCCGCCGGCCAGGCCGACATCGATGCACTGCTGGGCGGTGACACCGGTGGCATCAGCGGCCCAGGCCGCCTGCCGATGGAAGAGTTCGCCAGCTCGCCGAAGCCTAACGAAAACGTCAGCCTCGAAGGCCCGAACCTGGACGTGATCCTGGACATCCCGGTGAACATCTCCATGGAAGTGGGTAGCACCGAAATCAACATCCGCAACCTGCTGCAGCTCAACCAGGGCTCGGTGATCGAACTCGACCGCCTGGCCGGCGAGCCGCTCGACGTGCTGGTCAACGGTACGCTGATCGCCCATGGCGAAGTGGTGGTGGTCAACGAGAAGTTCGGCATCCGCCTGACCGACGTGATCAGCCCTAGCGAACGTATCAAGAAGCTGCGCTGAGTGAAGGGCACGATGCGCGCCATCGCGGCGTTCGCGGCGCTGCTCGCCAGCCAGGCCTGCCTGGCTGCGGCCACGCCGGCAGCGACCACGGCGGCTGCGCCTGGCAGCCTGGGCGGGCAGCTGGCGCAGATGGTCTTCGGCCTGCTGCTGGTCGTGGGCCTGATCTTCTTCCTGGCCTGGCTGCTGCGGCGCCTGCAGAGCACGGCAGTGAAGGGTGGGCAGGTGATCGAGATCGTCGGCAGCCGGGCCATCGGCCCGCGTGACCGCCTGCTGCTGGTGCAGGTGGGCAAGGAGCAGATCCTGATCGGCCACACCCCGGGCAGCATCGAAGCCCTGCATGTGCTGGCCGAACCCGTGCAAGTGCCGGAAAGCGCCCGCCAGGCGACGCCGGAGTTTGCCCAGCGGCTGATGGAGCTGATGGGCAAGGACCCTAAGGACAAGAAGTGATGAGCGGCGCGCTGCGTACGTTATTGACCCTGGTGCTGCTGCTGGCTGCGCCACTGGCCCTGGCCGCCGACCCGCTGTCGATCCCGGCCATTACCCTGTCCAATACCCCGGACGGGCAGCAGGAATATTCGGTCAGCCTGCAAATCCTGCTGATCATGACCGCGCTGAGCTTCATCCCGGCGTTCGTCATCCTGATGACCAGCTTCACCCGCATCATCATCGTGTTCTCGATCCTGCGCCAGGCCCTGGGCCTGCAGCAAACGCCGTCGAACCAGTTGCTCACCGGCATGGCGCTGTTCCTGACCATGTTCATCATGGCCCCGGTGTTCGACCGGGTGAACCAGGACGCCCTGCAGCCGTACCTGAAGGAGCAGATGACCGCCCAGCAGGCCATCGACAAGGCCCAGGGGCCGCTCAAGGACTTCATGCTGGCGCAGACCCGGCAAAGCGACCTTGACCTGTTCATGCGCCTGTCCAAGCGCACCGACATCGCCGGCCCCGACCAAGTGCCGCTGACGATCCTGGTGCCGGCGTTCGTCACCTCGGAGCTGAAGACCGCGTTCCAGATCGGTTTCATGATCTTCATCCCGTTCCTGATCATCGATATGGTGGTGGCCAGTGTGCTGATGGCCATGGGTATGATGATGCTGTCGCCGCTGATCATCTCGCTGCCGTTCAAGATCATGCTGTTCGTGCTGGTTGATGGCTGGGCGCTGATCATGGGCACCCTGGCCAGCAGTTTCGGCGGCGTCTGACGCCGTCAAGGAGAGCCGCCGATGACACCTGAAGTAGCTGTCGACCTGTTCCGCGATGCCCTGTGGCTCACCACCCTGATGGTGGCGGTGCTGGTGGTGCCGAGCCTGCTGGTGGGTCTGGTGGTGGCGATGTTCCAGGCCGCCACGCAGATCAACGAACAGACCTTGAGCTTTCTGCCGCGCCTGCTGGTGATGCTGGTTACGCTGATCGTTGCCGGGCCGTGGCTGGTGCAGAAGTTCATGGAATACATCACCAACCTCTACACCAACATCCCGCAGCTCATCGGTTGATGTGGCCATGCTGGAGCTGACCGACACGCAGATCGGCACTTGGGTCGCCACTTTCATCCTGCCGCTGTTCAGGGTGACTGCAGTGCTGATGACAATGCCGATCATCGGTACCCGCATGCTGCCGGCGCGGGTGCGCCTGTACGTGGCGGTGGCCATCACAGTGGTGATTGTCCCGGCGCTGCCACCTTTGCCCGAGTTCGACCCGTTGAGCCTGCGCGGCCTGCTGCTGTGCGCCGAGCAGATCATCGTTGGCGCGCTGTTCGGCCTGGCGCTGCAGTTGCTGTTCCAGGCCTTCGTGGTCGCCGGGCAGATCGTGGCGGTGCAGATGGGCATGGCCTTCGCCTCGATGGTCGACCCCGGCAACGGCGTCAACGTCACGGTCATCAGCCAGTTCATGACCATGCTGGTGAGCGTGCTGTTCCTGCTGATGAACGGCCACCTGGTGGTGTTCGAGGTGCTGACGGAAAGCTTCACCACCTTGCCGGTGGGCAACGCGCTGGTGGTCAACCACTTCTGGGAGCTGGTCGGGCGCATGGGTTGGGTGTTTGGCGCCGGTCTGCTGCTGATCCTGCCGGTGATCGCCGCGTTGCTGGTGGTGAACATCGCCTTTGGCGTAATGACCCGCGCCGCGCCACAGCTGAACATTTTCTCCATCGGCTTCCCGTTGACCTTGGTCATGGGCATGTTCATTTTCTGGGTTGGCCTGGCCGATGTGCTGTCGCACTACCAGGCATTGGCCAGTGAAACGCTGCAATGGCTGCGTGAACTGGCAAGGGCGCGCTGAGCATGGCAGAGAGCGAGAGCGGTCAGGACAAGACAGAAGACCCCACCGACAAGCGCAAGCGCGATGCCCGCGAGAAAGGCGAGATTGCGCGCTCCAAGGAGCTGAACACGGTGGCGGTGACCCTGGCCGGCGCCGGTGGCCTGCTGGCGTTCGGCGGCCACCTGGCCGAGACGCTGCTGGCGTTGATGCGCATGAACTTCAGCCTGACCCGCGAGATCATCGTCGACGAGCGGGCCATGGGCGCCTTCCTGCTGGCGTCGGGCAAGATGGCCATCTGGGCGGTGCAGCCGGTGCTGATCCTGCTGTTCGTGATTTCCTTCGTGGCGCCCATCGCGCTGAGCGGCTTCTTGTTCTCCGGCAGCTTGCTGCAGCCAAAATTCAGCCGCATGAACCCGCTGGCGGGGATCAAGCGGATGTTCTCGATGCATGCGCTGACCGAGCTGCTCAAGGCGCTGGCCAAGTTCTTCGTGATCCTGGTGGTGGCGGTGGTGGTGCTGGTCGGCGACCGCCAGGCCTTGCTGTCGATTGCCAACGAGCCGCTGGAGCAGGCGATCATCCACAGCTTGCAGGTGGTGGGTTGGAGTGCGTTGTGGATGTCGGCCGGGCTGCTGCTGATTGCGGCGGCGGATGTGCCGTTCCAGCTGTGGCAGACGCACAAGAAAATGAAGATGACCAAGCAGGAAGTGCGCGACGAGTACAAGGACAGCGAGGGCAAGCCCGAGGTCAAGCAGCGTATTCGCCAGTTGCAGCGCGAGGTGTCGCAACGGCGCATGATGGCGGCGGTGCCGCAGGCCGACGTGATCATCACCAACCCCACGCACTACGCGGTGGCCTTGCAGTACGACCCGGAGAAGGGCGGGGCGGCGCCATTGCTGCTGGCCAAGGGCACTGACTTCATGGCCTTGAAAATTCGTGAAATTGGCGCGGAGCACAAGATCCAGATCCTCGAATCGCCGGCGCTGGCGCGGGCGATTTACTACTCCACCGAGCTTGAGCAGGAAATCCCCGCCGGCTTGTACCTGGCGGTGGCGCAGGTGCTGGCTTATGTGTTCCAGATCCGCCAGTACCGCGCGGGCAAGGGCAAGCGGCCAGACCCGCTGAAAGAAGACCTGCCAATTCCGCCGGATTTGCGCCGCGACAGTTGACCTTGTGCCAGGGCTTCCGGCCCTTTCGCGGGCTCGCCCGCTCCCACAGGGATCTCACCGCTTTCAAGGGCGACGCCGCACCTGTGGGAGCGGGTTCACCCGCGAAAGGGCCGGTACAGGCAAGCGGAGTCTCTGCTCGGCCAGCGCAGCATCAGTTGGCCTTGTGCCATGGCTGCTGGTCTCTTCGCGGGTAAACCCGCTCCCACAGGTATTTCACTGCTCTTAAGGGCGGCGCCGTACCTGTGGGAGCGGGCATGCCCGCGAAGGGGCTGGAACAGGCAACATAAATCCCCCGCCAGGCAAAGTTGGAAAGCTTCTTGCAAAGCCAGCGCCAGGCGCCCCGTGGGCGTCAAAGTTTTGCTTCAAGAGGACTCGCGGTGGATCGCACTCAGTTAATCAGCAACGCCCGTAACAACCTGGCCGGGCTCGGCCGGGGCAACCTGGGTGTGCCGCTGTTGCTGCTGGTGATGTTGGCAATGATGATGTTGCCGATACCGCCGTTCCTGCTCGACGTGTTCTTCACCTTCAACATCGCCCTGTCGATCGTGGTGCTGCTGGTGTGCGTTTACGCCCTGCGTCCGCTCGACTTCGCCGCGTTCCCCACCATCTTGCTGGTGGCCACGCTGCTGCGCCTGGCCCTCAACGTGGCCTCTACCCGGGTGGTCATGTTGCATGGCCAGGAAGGCCACGGCGCCGCAGGCAAGGTGATCCAGGCCTTCGGTGAGGTGGTGATCGGCGGCAACTACGTGGTCGGTGGCGTGGTGTTCGCCATCCTCATGATCATTAACTTCGTGGTGGTGACCAAGGGCGCCGGGCGTATCTCGGAAGTGAGCGCGCGGTTCACCCTCGACGCCATGCCCGGCAAGCAGATGGCCATCGACGCCGACCTCAATGCCGGCCTGATCGACCAGGCCCAGGCCAAGGCCCGCCGTGCCGAGGTGGCGCAGGAGGCCGAGTTCTACGGTTCGATGGACGGTGCCAGCAAATTCGTGCGCGGTGACGCCATCGCCGGCTTGCTGATCCTGTTCATCAACCTGATCGGCGGCATGCTGATCGGCATGCTGCAGCACGGCATGAGCTTCGGTGATGCCGGCAAGGTGTACGCCTTGCTGACCATCGGTGACGGTTTGGTGGCGCAATTGCCATCACTGCTGTTGTCCACCGCCGCCGCGATCATGGTCACCCGTGCTTCGGGCTCCGAGGACATGGGCAAGCTGATCAACCGGCAGATGTTCGATTCGCCCAAGGCGCTGGCGGTGTCCGGCGCGCTGATGATCGTCATGGGCCTGGTGCCAGGCATGCCGCATGTTGCCTTCCTCAGCCTCGGCCTGCTGGCCGGTGGCGGTGCCTACCTGGTGTGGAAGAAGCAGCAGAAAGCCAAGCTTGAGGCGCAGCAGGAAGTACAGCGCCAGCAAGACCTGCTGCCGTCGCCACAGCGCGCACAGGAGACCAAGGAGCTGGGCTGGGACGACGTAACGCCCATCGACATGATCGGCCTGGAGGTCGGCTACCGGCTGATCCCGCTGGTCGACCGCAACCAGGGCGGGCAGTTGCTGGCGCGGATCAAGGGTGTGCGCAAGAAGCTGTCCCAGGACTTGGGCTTCCTCATGCCCACCGTGCACATTCGCGACAACCTCGACCTGCAGCCCAGTGCCTATCGCCTGACCCTGATGGGGGTGATCCTGGCCGAGGCGGAGATCTACCCGGACCGGGAACTGGCGATCAACCCGGGCCAGGTGTTCGGCACCCTCAATGGCATTGCCGCACGTGACCCGGCGTTTGGCCTGGAGGCGGTGTGGATCGATGTCGGCCAGCGCTCCCAGGCGCAGTCGCTGGGCTATACCGTGGTCGACGCCAGTACCGTGGTGGCTACCCACCTCAACCAGATCTTGCAGAAGCACTGCCACGAGCTGATCGGCCACGAAGAGGTCCAGCAACTGTTGCAGGTGCTGGCCAAGGCATCGCCTAAACTTGCTGAAGAACTGGTGCCGGGTGTCATTTCCTTGTCGGGCTTGCTGAAGGTGCTGCAAGCGCTGTTGTCCGAACAAGTGCCAGTACGCGATATCCGCAGCATTGCCGAAGCCATCGCGAACAACGCTGGCAAGAGTCAAGATACCGCCGCGCTGGTGGCGGCAGTGCGCGTCGGATTGTGTCGTGCCATCGTGCAAAGCATTGTCGGCGTTGAGTCGGAGCTGCCAGTGATTACCCTGGAGCCAAGGTTGGAACAGATTTTGCTGAATAGTCTGCAAAGGGCCGGGCAAGGTCAGGAAGACGGTGTTCTTCTGGAACCGAGCATGGCCGAGAAGCTGCAGCGTTCGCTGATCGAAGCGGCCCAGCGCCAGGAAATGCAGGGCCAGCCGGCCATACTCCTGACGGCCGGCCCGATCCGCGCCATGCTGTCGCGTTTCGGTCGCCTGGCTGTACCGAATTTGCATGTTCTGGCGTATCAGGAAATACCTGACAACAAGCAAGTCACCATCGTTGCCACCGTGGGCCCTAACGGCTGAGGTAGGGGATAATGCAAGTTAAGCGATTTTTCGCCGCCGATATGCGTCAGGCCATGAAACTGGTCCGTGACGAGCTGGGCGCCGATGCCGCGATCATTGGCAACCGCCGCATTGCCGGTGGTGTCGAACTGACGGCTGCGCTGGACTACAAGCTGTCCGCCCTGGCCCCGCGTGTGCCCAACGCCGAGCTGGAAGAAGAGCTGCGCAAGACCCACACGCGCATCGCCACCGCCCAGGCCGAACTGGACCACCGCCAGGACAGCAGCGATAACAACCGCCAATTGTTTGCCGGGCAGTCGCTGACCGCCGCCGAGCCGCTGATCGAACCGCACGCCGATGCCCCCGAGGCCGCTGCCGCAGCCACGCCGGCGCCGGTGGACCCGCGCCTGTTCGATGCCATGCGCTCCGAGTTGTCGGGCCTGCGCGAGCTGCTGGAAGTGCAGCTTGGCTCGCTGGCCTGGAACCAGTTGCAGGGCAGCAAGCCGCAGCAGGCAACCGTCTGGCGCCGCCTGCAACGTATCGGCCTGTCCGGGCCGATCGCCCGCGAGCTGCTCGACTTGACCTGCGAGATCGAAGAGCCACGCCAGGCCTGGCGCATGTTGCTGGCGCACCTGGCGCGGATGATCGAAATCCCCGAAATCGAGCCGATCGAAGAGGGCGGGGTAATCGCCATGGTCGGCCCGGCCGGCATGGGCAAGACCACCACCCTGGCCAAGCTGGCCGCCCGCTACGTGCTCAAGTACGGCGCGCAGAATCTGGCGCTGGTGAGCATGGACAGCTTCCGTATCGGTGCCCAGGAGCAGCTCAAGACCTTGGGCCGCATCCTCAACGTGCCGGTGACCTACGTCGACCCGGGCCAGTCGCTGGCCGCGGCGCTGGAGCCGCTGCTGCGCAAGCGCGTGGTGCTGATCGACACCGCCGGCCTGCAGGCCAGCGACCCGGCCCTGCGCATGCAGCTGGAAACCCTGGCCGGGCGCGGCATCGCCGCGAAGAACTACCTGGTACTGGCCACCACCAGCCAGAAGCAGGTGCTGACCGCCGCCTATCACAGCTACAAGCGCTGTGGCCTGGCCGGTTGCATCCTGACCAAACTCGATGAAACGGCAAGCCTTGGCGATGTGCTGAGCCTTGCCATCAGTCATGAATTGCCAGTGGCCTACCTGACCGATGGGCCGCGCATTCCGGACGACCTGCACCTGCCACGGGGGCACCAGCTGGTAACCCGCGCGGTCAATGTGCAGCAGCAGGACGAGCCCAGCGAAGAGGCCATGGCCGACATGTTCGCTGATCTCTATCACAACCCACGGCGAGCGGGTTGATGATGAAGCGTGTGCAAGGTAGCTATGCCAAGGGGTACGCAGAATTGCCCTACGTGTGGCCTGAGTCCCAGCGAGACAAGGTAAAGAACAGACATGGGTAGCATGCATCCCGTACAGGTGATCGCCGTAACTGGTGGCAAAGGTGGCGTCGGCAAGACTAACGTTTCAGTGAACTTGTCCCTGGCGCTGGCCGAGCTTGGCCGCAGGGTCATGTTGCTGGACGCCGACCTGGGCCTGGCCAATGTCGACGTGTTGCTGGGCCTCACCCCCAAACGTACCCTGGCCGATGTCATCGAAGGGCGCTGCGAGCTGCGTGACGTGATGCTGCAGGGCCCTGGCGGCGTGCGCATCGTGCCGGCAGCCTCGGGCACCCAGAGCATGGTGCACCTGGCCCCGGCGCAGCATGCCGGGTTGATCCAGGCGTTCAGCGACATTGGCGACAACCTCGACGTGCTGGTGATCGACACCGCTGCGGGTATCGGTGACTCGGTGGTCAGCTTCGTCCGCGCCGCCCAGGAAGTGTTGCTGGTGGTGTGCGACGAACCCACCTCGATCACCGACGCCTACGCCCTGATCAAACTGCTCAACCGCGACTACGGCATGAACCGCTTCCGCGTGCTGGCCAACATGGCGCAGAGCCCGCAGGAAGGGCGCAACCTGTTCGCCAAGCTGACCAAGGTCACCGACCGCTTCCTTGACGTTGCCCTGCAGTACGTGGGCGCCGTGCCGTACGACGAGTGCGTGCGCAAGGCCGTGCAGAAGCAGCGGGCGGTGTACGAAGCGTTCCCGCGCTCCAAGTGTGCGCTGGCCTTCAAGGCGATTGCCCAGAAGGTCGACAGCTGGCCGCTGCCGGCCAACCCGCGCGGCCACCTGGAATTCTTCGTCGAGCGCCTGGTGCAACCCACCAGCGCGGGTCCCGTGCTATGAATGCCAGCGGCTTCAAGATGTACAGCCGGGCGGCGAAAGACGCCCAGTACGAGCTGATTGAACGCTACGCCCCGCTGGTCAAGCGCATCGCCTATCACCTGCTGGCGCGGCTGCCGGCCAACGTTCAGGTCGAGGACCTGATCCAGGCCGGCATGATCGGCTTGCTGGAAGTGGCCAACAAGTACGATGCCAGCAAGGGCGCCAGCTTTGAAACCTATGCTGGCATCCGCATCCGCGGGGCCATGCTGGACGAGGTGCGCAAGGGCGACTGGGCGCCGCGTTCGGTACACCGCAACACGCGCATGGTCAGTGATGCAATGCGCACCGTTGAAGCAAGAACCGGCCGCGACGCTAAAGATCATGAAGTTGCTGCCGAACTCCAATTGAGTCTCGATGATTACTACGGGATCTTGAACGATACCCTGGGCAGCCGCCTGTTCAGCTTCGACGACCTGTTGCAGGACGGCGAGCACGAAGGGCTGCACGAGGACGGGGCCAGTGGCCAGGTGGAGCCTGCGCGTGGCCTGGAGGACGAACGCTTCCAGGTTGCCCTCACCGAAGCCATTGCCAACCTGCCGGAGCGTGAGCGCCTGGTGCTGGCGCTGTACTACGACGAAGAGCTGAACCTCAAGGAAATCGGTGAGGTGCTTGGGGTCAGCGAGTCGCGGGTCAGCCAGTTGCACAGCCAGTGTGCCGCGCGCCTGCGCAGCCGCCTGGGGGAATGGCGGGCACGTTGAGCCCGCTGTCGTTGCAGTCGTTTTCCATGTTGCACCGAATTGATTGAATGCGCGCTCGGGGCCGAGCGCGTTTGAGACTGCTTGGAGGTCTACTTGAACAAAGACATGAAAATCCTCATCGTTGACGACTTTTCGACGATGCGGCGGATCATCAAGAACCTGTTGCGTGACCTGGGCTTCACCAACACGGACGAAGCCGACGACGGCACCACGGCGCTGCCGATGCTGGAAAACGGCCACTACGACTTCCTGGTGACCGACTGGAACATGCCGGGCATGTCCGGCATCGACCTGCTGCGTAAAGTGCGTGCCAGCGACAAGCTGAAAACCATGCCGGTACTGATGGTGACCGCCGAAGCCAAGCGCGACCAGATCATCGAAGCGGCCCAGGCCGGCGTCAATGGTTACGTGGTCAAGCCGTTCACCGCCCAGGTGCTCAAAGAAAAGATCGAGAAGATCTTCGAACGCGTCAACGGCTGAGTCACGTCAGGGGGCGCGCCATGGATTCATCACAAACGTCTTTGGGCGAGTTCGAATCGACCCTGAAGAAACATGCCCAGGAGTTGGTCGAGAGCCTGGAACGCGGCCGTTTCGGCGAGGCGGTGCAGCTTATTCACGAGCTGAACCAGACCCGCGACCGCGGCCTGTACCAGGAAGTCGGCAAGCTCACCCGCGAGCTGCACAGTGCCATCGTCAGCTTCCAGATCGACCCGACCATGCCGCAGGCCGAGGAGGTGTCGCAGATTACCGACGCCACCGAGCGCCTGTCGTATGTGGTCAAGCTGACCGAGGGCGCGGCAAACCGCACCATGGACCTGGTCGAGGAAAGCACCCCGGTGCTCAACGACCTGGCCAGCGAGGCCAAGGCCCTGAGCACTGACTGGCAGCGCTTCATGCGCCGCGAAGTGGCGGCGCCGGAGTTCCGTGATCTGGTCAAGCGCGTCGACAGTTTCCTGACGCACAGCGCTGAAGGTAACCGCAAGGTTGCCGGCCACCTCAACGACATTCTGCTGGCCCAGGACTATCAGGACCTGACCGGCCAGGTGATCAAGCGCGTCACCACATTGGTGACCGAAGTGGAAAGCAACCTGCTCAAGCTGGTGCTGATGGCCAGCCAGGTCGACCGTTTCGCCGGCATAAATCATGACCACGATCAATTGCGCGCAGAAAAAGATCGAGAAAAACATCCGACTCGGGGTGAAGGTCCGCAGATTCATGCCGATAAGCGTGAAGACGTCGTGTCCGGTCAGGACGATGTCGATGATCTGCTGTCCAGCCTGGGTTTTTAAGGAGCACGTTAGATGAGCTTCGGCGCCGATGAAGAAATCCTTCAGGATTTCCTGGTAGAAGCCGGCGAAATTCTTGAGCAACTGTCCGAGCAACTGGTCGAGCTGGAAAGCCGGCCCGACGATGCCGACCTGCTCAATGCGATCTTTCGCGGTTTCCACACTGTAAAAGGGGGCGCCGGCTTCCTTCAGCTGAACGAGTTGGTGGAGTGCTGCCATATCGCCGAGAACGTGTTCGACGTCCTGCGCAAAGGTGAGCGCCGGGT
This sequence comes from Pseudomonas sp. TWI929, assembly GCF_039673335.1. Classification (NCBI taxonomy): domain Bacteria; kingdom Pseudomonadati; phylum Pseudomonadota; class Gammaproteobacteria; order Pseudomonadales; family Pseudomonadaceae; genus Pseudomonas; species Pseudomonas sp. TWI929. The sequence continues at coordinate 15,303 of NZ_JBDJLK010000008.1, read as the reverse complement.
CGACGCGGAATTGATGGATGTGGTGCTCGAAGCACTGGACACGGTCAACAGCATGTTTGGCCAGGTGCGCGAGCGTGGTGATGTGACCCCGGCTACCCCCGAACTGCTGGCGGCGTTGTCGCGCCTGGCCGAACCTGGCGGCGCTGCAGCCGCTGTGGCGGAACCGGTCGTCGAGGCGCCGGTCGTGGCCGAGGAACAGCACCAGGACATCACCGACAGCGAATTCGAGCAGTTGCTCAATTCGCTGGATGCGGTCAAGGCACAAGCTGAGGCCGACGAGCAGCTGCAGGGCGAGACCGTCAGTGGCGCAGGTGACGAAATCACCGACGCCGAGTTCGAGTCGCTGCTCGACCAGTTGCACGGCAAAGGCCAGTTCAGTGCCGAGGTTGCCGCGCCGCCAGTCGCCGTCAGCGCCGAAGCGGCCAGCGACGAAATTACCGACGCCGAATTCGAATCGCTGCTCGACCAGCTGCACGGCAAGGGCACCTTCCAGGCAGACGCCCTGCCTGCCGTGAAGGCGCCGGCACCTGCTGTGGCTGACAACGCCGTAGTGGCCAGCGCAGCCAGCGACGAAATCAGCGAGCACGAATTCGAGGCCCTGCTGGACCAGTTGCACGGCAAGGGCAAGTTCGGCGGCGACGTGGCTGCCGTTGAAGCGCCTGCCGCCGCCAAGCTGCAGGCACCGGCCGCGGCCAAGGCCGACAGCCAGCCGGCACCCAAGCCAGCTGCTGCGGCCCCGGCACCAGCCCCGGCCAGCAAGCCGGCGCCGCGCGCACCGGCACCGGCTGCCGACAAGCATGCGGTCAGCGAAGCGGAAACCACCGTACGCGTCGACACGGCGCGCCTGGACGAGATCATGAACATGGTCGGCGAACTGGTGCTGGTGCGTAACCGCTTGGTGCGCCTGGGCCTGAACAGCGGCGACGAGGCCATGTCCAAGGCCGTGTCCAACCTCGACGTGGTCACCGCCGACCTGCAAACCGCGGTGATGAAAACCCGCATGCAGCCGATCAAGAAAGTCTTCGGCCGCTTCCCGCGCCTGGTCCGTGACCTGGCCCGCCAGCTGAAGAAAGAGATCAACCTGGAGCTGGTCGGCGAAGAGACCGACCTGGACAAGAACCTGGTCGAGGCCCTGGCCGACCCGTTGGTGCACCTGGTGCGCAACGCCGTCGACCATGGTATCGAGATGCCCGATGAGCGTGACGCTTCCGGCAAGGCCCGCACCGGCCGTGTGGTGCTGTCGGCGGAACAGGAAGGCGACCACATCCTGCTGTCGATCTCGGACGACGGCAAGGGCATGGACCCCAACATCCTGCGCGCCAAGGCTGTGGAAAAGGGCCTGATGGACAAGGACGCCGCCGAGCGCCTGAGCGAGTCGGACTGCTACAACCTGATCTTCGCCCCGGGCTTCTCGACCAAGACCGAGATCTCTGACGTGTCTGGCCGTGGCGTGGGCATGGACGTGGTGAAGACCAAGATCTCCCAGCTCAACGGCTCGATCAATATCTTCTCGGCCAAGGGCCAGGGTTCGAAGATCGTCATCAAGGTGCCGCTGACCCTGGCGATCATGCCCACCCTGATGGTGATGCTGGGCAACCAGGCGTTTGCCTTCCCGCTGGTCAACGTCAACGAGATCTTCCACCTCGACCTGTCGCGCACCAACGTGGTCGATGGCCAGGAAGTGGTGATCGTGCGCGACAAGGCGCTGCCGCTGTTCTACCTCAAGCGCTGGCTGGTGCAAGGCCAGGTGCACGAAGAGCAGCATGAAGGCCACGTGGTGATCTTGTCGGTCGGCACCCAACGCATCGGCTTTGTCGTCGATCAACTGGTTGGCCAGGAAGAAGTGGTAATCAAGCCGCTGGGCAAGATGCTGCAGGGCACCCCGGGCATGTCCGGGGCCACCATCACCGGCGACGGTCGCATCGCGTTGATTCTCGACGTCCCGAGCATGCTCAAGCGTTACGCCGCGCGGCGTATTTGATTTCGGTGGCGCACCCTGGCGGGTTGCGCCGCCTAATGGAGTGTTTATGGCAGTCAAGGTCCTGGTGGTGGATGATTCCGGTTTCTTCCGCCGCCGCGTCTCGGAAATCCTCTCGGCGGATCCGACGATCCAGGTAGTGGGTACCGCGACCAACGGCAAGGAAGCAATCGACCAGGCGCTGGCGCTCAAGCCCGATGTCATCACCATGGACTACGAAATGCCCATGATGGATGGCATTACCGCAGTGCGGCACATCATGCAGCGCTGCCCCACGCCCGTGTTGATGTTCTCCTCGCTGACCCATGAAGGCGCCCGCGTTACCCTTGATGCGCTGGATGCCGGTGCGGTGGATTACCTGCCGAAGAACTTCGAGGACATCTCGCGCAACCCGGATAAGGTCAAGCAGATGCTGTGCGAGAAGGTGCATACCATTTCCCGCAGCAACCGCCGCTTCGGCAGCTACGCCAGCCCAGCACCGGCCGCTGCACCAGCGCCAGCCAGCAGCCATGCGCCCGCCAGCAGCTTCACCAGCCCTGCGCTGGTGCGCCCTGCTGCGCCTGCCCGGGCAGCGGCTGCCGCGCATTCGCCGGCACCCAAGCGCAAACCTTACAAACTGGTAGCCATCGGCACCTCCACCGGTGGCCCGGTCGCCCTGCAGCGGGTACTGACCCAACTGCCGGCCAACTTCCCGGCACCTATCGTGCTGATCCAGCACATGCCGGCAGCGTTCACCAAGGCATTTGCCGAGCGCCTGGACAAGCTGTGCCGGATCAACGTCAAGGAGGCCGAGGACGGCGACATGCTGCGCCCGGGCCTGGCCCTGCTGGCCCCGGGTGGCAAGCAGATGATGATCGACGGCCGTGGCACGGTGAAGATCCTGCCCGGTGACGAGCGCCTGAACTACAAGCCTTGCGTGGACATCACCTTCGCTTCGGCGGCCAAGTCGTATGGCGACAAGGTGCTGTCGGTGGTGCTTACCGGCATGGGCGCCGATGGCCGCGAAGGTGCACGCCTGCTCAAGCAGGGCGGCAGCACGGTGTGGGCCCAGGATGAAGCCAGCTGCGTGATCTATGGCATGCCCATGGCCATCGTCAAGGCCAACCTGGCCGACGCGGTGTACAGCCTGGACGAAATCGGCAAGCACCTGGTAGAGGCGTGCGTCTGATGGACGTCCTCAGCCTGATCGGCCTGATCCTCGCCTTTGTTGCCATTGTCGGTGGCAACTTTCTCGAAGGTGGCCATGTGGGCGCCCTGGTCAATGGCCCTGCGGCGCTGATCGTGCTGGGCGGCACCCTGGCGGCGGCCTTGCTGCAGTCGCCGCTGTCGTCCTTCAAGCGCGCCTTGCAGATCCTGCGCTGGATCCTGTTCCCGCCGCGGGTCGACCTGGCCGGCGGGATCGACCGCGTGGTGAACTGGAGCCTGACTGCGCGCAAGGAAGGCCTGCTGGGCCTGGAAGGGGTGGCCGATTCCGAGCCCGACCCCTATGCACGCAAAGGCCTGCAACTGCTGGTGGACGGCGCCGAGCCGGAAGCTATCCGCAGCATCCTTGAAGTCGACTTCCTGACCCAGGAAGGCCGTGACATCCAGGCCGCCAAGGTATTCGAAAGCATGGGCGGCTACGCGCCGACCATCGGCATCATTGGTGCGGTGATGGGCCTGATCCACGTGATGGGCAACCTCGCCGACCCGTCGCAGCTAGGTAACGGTATTGCCGTGGCCTTCGTTGCCACCATCTACGGCGTGGCCAGCGCCAACCTGGTGTTGCTGCCGGTCGCCAACAAGCTCAAGGCCGTCGTCATGCGCCAGTCGCGCTACCGCGAAATGCTGCTCGAAGGCCTGCTGTCGATTGCCGAGGGTGAAAACCCGCGCTCGATCGAGCTGAAGCTGCAAGGCTTCATGGAGTAACCCATGCGTCGCCGTCGCCATACCGAGGAACACGAAAACCACGAACGCTGGCTGGTGTCGTACGCCGACTTCATCACCTTGCTGTTCGCTTTTTTTGTGGTGATGTACTCGATTTCCTCGATCAACGAGGGCAAATACAAGGTCATCTCCCAGGCCTTGCTCGGGGTGTTCAACGACCCTGAACGCAGCATGAAGCCGATCCCCATTGGTGATGAGCAGCCATTGAGCGTGCGCCCGGCCGAACCACTGGTCAAAGACAGCGAGCAGACCGAGGCGGGCCTGGCGGCGACCAATGTCGACCCGTTGAAAACCATCAGTGATGACGTGCGCGATGCCTTTGGCGACCTGATCAAGAGTGACCAGATGACCGTGCGCGGCAATGAGCTGTGGATCGAGATCGAGCTCAACTCGTCGCTGCTGTTTGGCAGTGGCGATGCCATGCCCAGCGACAAGGCGTTTGCCATCATTGCGAAGGTGGCCGGCATCCTCAAGCCGTTCGCCAACCCGGTGCATGTCGAAGGTTTCACCGACAACCTGCCGATTCGCACTGCGCAGTACCCGACCAACTGGGAGCTGTCGTCGGCGCGGGCTGCGAGCATCGTCCGCCTGCTGGCCATGGAAGGGGTCAACCCGGCGCGCATGGCCTCGGTGGGCTATGGCGAATACCAGCCGGTAGCCAGCAACGACAATGCCGAAGGCCGCGCGCGTAACCGCCGTGTGGTGCTGGTGATTTCGCGCAACCTGGAAGTGCGCCGCAGCCTGACGGGCTCGGGCAGTGCCAATGCCACGCCGGATGCCGCATTGCGGCGGGCTGGCACACAAAGTGCACCGGCTACGCCAGCAACGGTGGCGGGGCAGTAACTCGTCAATTCTCTGTCACCGGACACAGGGTTCGCGAGATTACCGCCGCCCCCTGTGGGAGCGTGCAAGTTTTCGAGTTTCGCGCAAGACAGTTGCCCTAGCAGTGTCCCTGCCAAATCAATAGATAGAGTTTGCTTGATGAGAGTCTGGGCAGTAGCCAATCAAAAAGGTGGCGTTGGCAAGACCACCACTACCATCGCCCTGGCCGGCCTGCTGGCCGAGGCCGGCAAGCGCGTGGTCGTCGTCGACCTCGACCCGCACGGCTCGATGACCAGCTATTTCGGGCACAACCCGGATGCCTTGGAGCACAGCTGCTACGACCTGTTCCTGCACAAGGGCGCAGTGCCCGAGGGCTTGCCTGGGCAACTGCTGCTGCCTACCAGTGACGAGCGCATTTCGCTGCTGCCGTCGAGCACCGCGCTGGCTGTGCTGGAGCGCCAGTCGCCGGGGCAGAATGGCCTGGGCCTGGTGATCGCCAAGAGTCTGGCGCAGCTGTGGCAGGATTTCGACTTTGCCCTGATCGACAGCCCCCCCTTGCTCGGCGTGCTGATGGTCAATGCCTTGGCCGCCAGCCAGCAGCTGGTGATTCCGGTACAAACCGAATTCCTGGCGGTCAAGGGCCTGGAGCGCATGGTCGGTACCCTGGCCATGGTCAACCGCTCGCGCAAGCAGGCGTTGCCTTACCAGATCGTGCCGACCCTGTTCGACCGCCGTACCCAGGCCTCGCTGGGCACGCTCAAGCAGCTGCGCGACAGCTATGGGCAGCAGGTGTGGCAGGGCTACATCCCGGTGGATACGCGCCTGCGCGATGCCAGCCGCAAGGGCGTCACGCCTTCGCAGTTCGATAACAAGAGCCGCGGGCTGATTGCGTACAGGGCGCTGCTCAAGCACCTGCTGACCTACAAGACCGCAGCGCAGGTGGCCTGATGACCCAGATTCGGCAATCCAGCACCCGGCCACAGATGGCCCTGCAATCGTACCTCGATGGCCTGTTGCAGGAAGCCACCGAGGCCGAAGACTTGTTCGAGCCGCCAGCAGCGGCGGATGAATTCGCCGAAGCGGTGCGAGAGGAGCAGGCGCGCGATGCCCGGCAGCCGGCAAGGCCCGTGCCTGTCGAAGCGGTTGCCAGCCCGACCCCGCGGCCGTTTGCCGAGCCCAGGCTGACAGTACTGCCCAGCGTGATGCCGGTGGAGGCGCCGGTGGTGACGGTTATCGGGCAAGCGGTGGTGGCCGAAGCCGCCATCCCGCTCCTGGTCGAAGAACAGGCCATCGAGCCAGCAGTGCCGCTGGTCGATGTGCACTTGCCAGCGCCTGACCTGCCGGTGCCGCCTGCGACTGTCGATGGTCGCCCGGCCTGGGCAGCCGAGCCGTTCGAATGCCTGTTGTTCGACGTTGCCGGCCTGACCCTGGCAGTACCGCTGGTGTGCCTGGGCTCGATCTACACCCTGGCCGGCCAGGAGCTGACGCCGCTGTTCGGCCAGCCCGACTGGTTCCTCGGCATCCTGACCTGCCAGGCCGGCAACCTGAAAGTACTGGACACCGCGCGTTGGGTAATGCCCGACCGCTACCGCGATGATTATCGCCAGGGCCTGCAATACGTGATTTCCGTGCAGGGCTACGAATGGGGGCTGGCCGTGCACCAGGTCAGCCGCTCGCTGCGCCTGGACCCGTCCGAGATCAAGTGGCGCAGCCAGCGTGGTCAGCGGCCGTGGCTGGCCGGCACGGTAATCGAACACATGTGTGCACTGCTCGACGTCGCCGCACTGGCCGAGCTGATCGCCAGCGGCGCGGTCAAGCAGATGCACGCCAAACAGAAATGACACAGAACACAACCGCCAAACAGCGGATTTAGAGGGCTAGGGGAATGAAAAAGTCGTCTGCACAAGGTTCCGAAGATCCGATCCTGCAGTGGGTTACCTTCCGTCTGGACAACGAGTCCTACGGCATCAACGTGATGCAGGTGCAGGAAGTGCTGCGCTACACCGAGATCGCCCCGGTGCCGGGTGCGCCAAGCTACGTGCTGGGCATCATCAACCTGCGCGGCAACGTGGTGACGGTGATCGACACCCGCCAGCGCTTTGGCCTGATGCCGACCGAAGTCACCGACAATACCCGCATCGTCATCATCGAGGCCGACAAGCAAGTGGTTGGCATCCTGGTCGATAGCGTGGCCGAGGTGGTGTACCTGCGTCAGTCGGAAATCGAGACCGCGCCGAACGTGGGCAATGAAGAGTCGGCCAAGTTCATCCAGGGCGTGTGCAACAAGAATGGCGAACTGCTGATCCTGGTCGAGCTGGACAAGATGATGACCGAGGAAGAGTGGTCCGAGCTGGAGAATATCTGAGTTGATCCTACAGGTTGCTGTCATCTTCCTGGCGCTGGTCTGGGCGCTGAGCCTGTGGTTTTTCCTCAACTACAGCAAGCGCCAGCGCGAGCTGGCCGCGCAGCAGGCCGAGGGCGATGCCCTGCGTGACCAGCGCATCAAGGACCTGGCCAAGCGCCTGGACGACTACCAGAACGGTACCGTGCGCATGGGCGAAACACTGCACGACCTGAGCCTGGTGGTTGCGCCGCTGCCTGACAAGATCCAGCAGCTGGAGCAGCGCGACCCCAACAACGTCACCTTCAGCCAGGCGGCCAAGCTGGTGGGCATGGGCGCCAGTGTGGCCGAACTGACCGAAAGCTGCGGCCTGACCCAGGCCGAGGCCGAGCTGATGAGCAAGTTGCACCGCAGCGCTTGATGAAACGGGCGACGCAAGTCGCCCGGTTTGTTTCAGGGCTTGCCCCACGAGTGGTAGTTGCCGATATTCACTACGTTACCCAGCGCATGGTCGATGTTGCGCGCCTGGGAGACAGGCAAGGCCAGGTCTGCTGTGAGGGAGCGATAACCGGTTTCCGGGATTGACTCCAGCTTGCTCAATTGCCGCAGGAACTGCAGCCTGGGCAGGTGCCGGGCAACCATATCATTGAGCAGGCCAGGCCCGGTCATCCTGCTCAGTTCCTGGGCGTAGGCTTCGTAACCGTGGGTGCCTGCCAGCGGCCTGGTGTCGTAGAACGAAAGATTGCTGCGGTAGCGTGCGTTCATCTCTGCAGAAATCGCGCGCAAGGTCGGGTTGTTGGCATGGCTGCCGATCATGTTGCTGTTGTAGTCACAATGCATGCCCAGTAGCTCGTTGTCCACCGGGCTGCCAAGAACCAAGCCATCGGGCGTGGTTTTCAAGGCTACCGAGCTGATCATGGCGAAGCTGTCGGGGTTGTCTTCGAAGCTGCGCAGCGTGTCGTCGACGTCCATGTAGATGCCGCCCTCCGAATCGAGTAACGGGTAGCGCAGGATGTCGCAGGCAGACGCGAAGTTTGCCCCATTGCTGTCCAGAGCCTGCCGGTACTGATGGTAGAAGTCAGTTTGCTCGAAGGCTGCGTAGAAGGGCTGCTCTTCCAGTGTTCTGACCTGAACGTTCGATGCTGCGGTCAGCTTTGCCCGGTTCTTCATGAACGCTTTGGGGTTGGACTTCGACAGGTAGAACTCATAGGTAAAGCCCGTACCCTCAAGGCGTTTGGCGTTGCTGGCGATATTCTCCACCAGCTCATCGGGGATGCTTTTGTTGCCGACCCAGATGCTGAGAATCTTCTTCGGCAGAGGTGTTACTTGCGAGCTGTTGACCAACGGCACGCGGAGCGGCAGTTGCAGGTCTACATCCAGGTTACGCAGCGTGTACATGCGCATTGCGTTGCTGGTTCCCCGCGTGGCCGGGTTGACCACATACAGTTCGCGAGTGCCCGCAGTTACCTGGTAGTAGTTTGGCAGCACCTCGTTGGCATCCTCTTTGAGGATGAAGGCATCGTTTTCAGTGTCGTAGAGTATTTCGACTTCGTTGCCGTCCCTGAGTGCCAACAGCGCGTTGGTGCCCGTAGCGCGATTCAACGGGCCTCTGGTTATCCGCGTGGGCGCCACGGGTGGCGCGGCGGGCACGAAGAAGTCTGCCACTATCTCTTCGGGTAACCGGGGAGGGCTGTTGGGGCTCAGCGGGTAGCCCCACTGATCGTTCAGGCGCGTGGGCATGACGAAGCGTGAGCTTTTGCCTGGGAACAGCAGCCGCGGGCGAGCGGCCGGGAGCAAGGCCAGCGGGGCGGCATTGAGCAAGCCGAACGCAATGTTGCTCACGCCAGCGTCCTTGTCTGCAAGGGCCTTGCCGTTGATCGCCTGATCGAGCCCCAGGCCAAACTGCGCGACACCGCCGAGGGCAAGCAGCGGTATGAGTTCGGGCACCACCAGGGCTACGGGGGCCAATAAATTGAGCGTAGCCACCAGATAGCCACGCCAGCGTGACTTGGTCACTTGCGCATCGCTGGTGATGATGAAGTCGGCATCGGCATAGCTGCGTTCGCGCTGGCGCTGTGTGAGGGCCGCAAACAGGTCGCCCTCCAGCAGCGGGCTGTACTTGTCGACCTTGTAGTTGATGTACTCGCTGGGGGGCCAGTGGCCATCGACGGTAAACCCAGGCCGGTTGGGCGATCGATGGTGCATGCCCGGATAGGCGCCAAGGCCGTCCAGAGCGGTGTCCAGCCCACTGAAGTCCAGGCCATCGGGGGTGTCGGCCAGTTTGAAGTACTGGCGCAGGCTCAGGCGCTTGTCGTCGCTTCGGCATTGTTCGGCGAACCAACTGTGCATGGCCGCCATGTCGTCGAACTCATGCAGGGGCGATGAGTTGCCTGGCAGGTACAGCAGTACCTGCGGCAGTACAAGGTTTGCGATGCAGATCAGGTCGGTGGCGGCGTAGCCATACACGTTCAAGGGCCTGACCTGCAAGCCAGGCGCCATTGGCATAAGCCCCGCCGCTTGCCAGGCCAGTTGGCGGCCGGCGTCGCTCAACGAACCTTCCTGAACTTGTTTGTTGCAGGCTGCGATGAAGCTTATTTGCAGGGACTGCCGATGAGATTCCGTAGCCTGCTGCCAGTAATCGTCGAGCATGCCTACGAAGCGGTTGTGGAAGTCCAGGTTCCAGATGAACTGTTGCATGGCCTCGACGTCGACCGGCAAGTGCGTGCTGCTGTCGTAGCGGGCCGGGGTAGCTCTGTGGAACAGGCCGTTGAACACCGAAAAGTGGGCGCCGTTGCCAAGTAAGCCGGGTTCCGGCAGGCGCTCGACGATAGTCAGCGGGCCACTTGGCAAAGTGCCTGCCCACTGGCCAGGGAGCAATTGGCCGATCAGGTTCTTGTTGGTTTCACCTTGCCAGTCCGCGAGCACCGCCTGGGTGAGCGAAAGGCGCTGAGTGATGACGGCCTGGTGGCCACGGTAGTGCAGGGTGACGACGTCGGTCTGGTCGGGGTCGAGGTCATGGCCCTGTTGCTTGGCCCATTCACGGATAGCCTGGCAAGCCTGGCGGTCAGGGCGGGGAATGTGCTGCAGGTGGTTGCGGATGAACTGTTGGCCTGCGTGGCTCACTAAGGTGCCTGCCATGGGAATCTGCCTGTGCGGATAAATGAGGCACCACGGTAGCGAGGGAGATGGCTCAGGCTGTTTTACAGGGTTACTACCTTGCGCTTTTTTTGTGGGAGCGGCCTTGCGTCGCGATTGGGCTGCAAAGCAGCCCCGGGATTTCGGCAGCGCCGCACAAACAGCGTGGGCCGCTTCGCGGCCCTTTCCGACCGGTCCGGCGCCCCGGTAAGGCCGCTCCCACAAGGGCCGTGCAAGGCAGGTACAGTTCTAACTGCCGCTTATGTCCTGCTCCAGGAATGATTGCCGCCAACCTTGGCAACGCGGTTGAGTGGCAACAGTGTGCGCAGCGCCTGCTGGCTGCGCCGCAGGTCGACAAACTGGTAGGCGTTGATCCGCGGCATGCTGTACAGGTTGATGATTTGCCGCAAGGTACGCAGCGCCGGCAAGTGCCGGTCGACTACATCGCTGAGCATGGCCGGGCCGGTCATGCGGCTGAGTCGGTTGGCATAGCGGTAGAAGTTCGCCGGGTCATCGGCCAGGCTGGGCCTGCTGTCGTAGAAGGCCTGGTTGGTCTGGTAACGCGCATGCATCTCTTCGGAAATGGCCTCCAGTGTAGGGTTGCCGGGGTGGCTGCCGACCAGGCTGGTGTTGTACAGGCAGTTCATGCCCATCTTTTCGTTGGACATGGGCGGTGCCAGCAGCAGGCCATCGGGGGTGGCACGCAGTTCGATCTGGTCGATGGTTTCGCCGGTGGCCAGCAGGGTGTCATCGACATCCATGTACAGGCCCCCTTCGTGGTGCAGCATCGGGTAGCGCAGCACATCCGAAGCTGAGGCATAGTTGCTGGCGATGCCGCCATTGCCATCCAGCGCAGCGTCGTACTGGGCGTAGTAACGGCTCTGGCGAAATGCCCTGAAGAAGGTTTGCTCCTCCAGTGGCAGCACGTGCAGGCCGGGGGCGTGTTCAGCCAGCAGGCTCAGGTTCTCGGCATAGGCTGCGGGGGCCGCAGTGGAAAGGTAAAGGCGCAGGCTGTATTGGCTGTCTTTAAGCCGCTCGGCATTGCTGCCCAAGTTGGCCAGCAGTTCAGGGCTGATGACTTGGTCACCCACCCAGAGGCACGCAACTCGCTTGGGGATCGGGTAGCTTGCGCTGGCCAATGTCGGGATCTGCACTGGCAATGCAAGGTCGACGCCCAGCGCGCGCAGGCTACGGCTGCGCATGGCGTTGGTGACCGTGCGGGTGCCGCGAACAGGCTGCAGATCCCTGATTCCAGCTGTGGCGACGTAGCCGACCGGGTCGACTTCGTTGAGGCCCTGTTCACGAATGAAGACATCGCGTTCCAGGTCGTAGACCACGCGTTCGATATAGGTGTCGATGCTCGCATCGAGGTTGTCGACATCGCCGGTGTAGAGCGGCGTGCGGATAACCGAATCGGCAATGGCCTGGTCGCCTTCCGGCAGTGGCGCAATGGCCTCACAGATATGGAAGTAACGCGCACCTTCAGGCTCAGGAAAGCGGGGTGGCGAGACTGGGCTCAATGGGTAGCCGATCTGCTCATTCAGCCGAATTGGCGGTACGAAACCATCGGTTTTGAACTCGAACAGTGCCTTGGCCCTGGTGGTTCCTGCAATGGCCAGTGGCACGGCATTGAACAGACCCCAGGTGATATTGCCGACGCCGGCTTGCTTCTCATCGAGCGTCTTGCCATTGATCGCCTGGTCCAGTCCCAAGCCCAGTTGCACGATGCCGCCCACGGCCAGCAGCGGGGCCAGGCCGGGGACCACCAGGCACAACGGGGCGAGCAGGTTCAGCGTGGTAGTCAGGTAGCCCAGCCAGCGCGCTTTGCTGACCTGGCTGTCGAGTGTGATGAGGAAGTCGGCATCATCGTAGCTGCGTTGGCGCTGACGCTCGGCCAGTGCCTGGAACAGGTCGCCGACAATCCCGGGGCTGTATTTGTCGGGGCGATAGTTGACGTAGGTGCGCGGCGGCCAGATGCCGTCGTCGTTGAAGTAACCGTGCTCCGGGGGCAACTGATGGTGCTGCGGGTAAGCGGCCAGGCCATCGAGGGCGACATCCAGCCCGCTGAAGTCGAGGCCTTGCGGGCGGTCGGCCAGGCGGAAATGTTGCTTCAGCGCCTGGCGCCTGAGTGGGTCCTTGCACTGTTGGCCGACCCAGTCCTTCAGCAGGGTTTCGCTGTGGAATTCCAGTAACGGTGAACTGTTGCCGGGTATGTAGAGCACACTCAGGCCGCTAGCCGGATCGTTCAGGTGCAGCAGGTCGGTGGCGGCGTAGCCATAGATGTTCAGTGTGCTCACGTGCAGCGGGTTGCCCACGGGCATCAACCCGGCGGCTTGCCATATCAGCTTTCTGGCCGGCTCGCTCAGGCTACCATCACTGACTTGCCTGTTACAGGCGGCGATGAAATTGAGCTTGCAGGCCAGCCGGTGATCTTGCAGGTGCTTTTCCCAATAGTGGTCCAGCTGGGCCGTGAAAGGTGCATGGAAGTCCAGCGCTTCGATGAAGCGCTGGAAAGCCTCCGCGGCAATCGGCAGATGGGTGGAGGCGTCATAGCGTTGTGGGGTGGTGCGGCGGAACAGGCCGTTGAACACCTCAAAGGCGGCACCTTGGTGATTGAAACCAGGTGCCGGCAGGGTTTCGACCAGGCGCAGCGGTTCGTCAGGCAGCGAGCCGGCCCAGGGTTGACGAAACAGGGCACCGAGCAGGTCGTTGTTGGACTCGCCTTGCCAGTTGCCCAACACCGCCTGGGGCAAGCTCATGCACTGGATAACAGAAGCGAAATAGCTGCCGCGGCCTTCGGGGCAGTAGTGCAGGGTGACAACGTCAAGCTGCTCCGGGTCAAGGTCATGGCCCTGTTGCGCCAGCCATTGCCGGATAGCCCGGCTGGCTTCGCGATCCGGGCGGGGCACATGGCTGAGATGATCGCGGACGTACTGCACGCCGGCAGCGTTGAAGCGGCTTGTAGACATGGTATTCACCTTGCTCATTGACAGGAGTGGCAAGGCTGAACGGCTGATGCCGATCGGGGTGGTAGATAACTAGCGGTGATTGCTCGGTGGCAGCAGCGCAGTGACCGGCGTGATGTCGCGCGGTGCCTCGGGTTCGTCGCTGAAACCGGCGGGTACCTTGCCCCGCAGTTGCCAGGCGAAGGCAATGATCTCGGCAATGGTCAGGTACAACGCTTCGGGGATCCGCTCGCCCAGCTCCAGGCGCGCCAGCAGGCGCACCAGCTCGGCGTTTTCGTAGATCGGCACCTCATGCTCGCGGGCCAGGGCCAGGATGGCCTCGGCCAGGGCATCGTCACCCTTGGCGCTAAGGGTAGGGGCCTGCTGGCCGTCATAGCTCAGGGCGATGGCCTGGCGTGTGTGTTTCTGCGTCATGCGTTTTCATCCACCCAGCGTTGCTCTACCCGCGTGCGTGGGCCTTGTGGTGGTGTGCCGGGGTGGCACTCCAGGTCGCCGACATCCAGGCCACGTGCCAGCAGGCGCTCGCGCAAGGCGCCAAGCTGGGTATCGATCAACCGCGCGGTCTGCTCGCGCTCTGCCCACAGCTGCCCATTCAGGCGGCCCTGGCTAAGTTGCGCCTGCACCTGCATGGGGCCGAGCGGCGACAGGTCGAAGGCCAGCTCGATGCGCCACAGGGCTTGTAGCGGGTCTTGGGCTTCATGCTGGCGGTCGGCCTGCTGTTGTGGCGTTTCTTCGCGCTGCAGTTTGACCTGCAACGGGATGAACTCCTGGCCGTGGCGAATCGGCACTTCGGTCTGCCAGGTGGTCTGCAGGTTGCCGTTTTCCAGCGTGCCGGTTTGTTGCAGGCTGCTCATGGCGTGGCTTTGCAGGCGTGAAACGGCCGCCGCAGCCAGGCGCAGCAGTTGTTGCAGATCGCCTTCGTCTTCCATGGCCTTAAGCAGGCGCGACGGCAGCGGGAACGCCCCTGGCTGCGGCTTGGGGCTGACCCGCTCGAGCATACCCAGGGCGCTGCGGGCCAGCGCCGGCATGGTCACGGCCAGGCCGGCGGGGGCCAGGTTAGCGGCGCCGGCTGTGCCAGCGGGGGTCTGGGTCATCAGCCGCAGCAAATGCGCCTTGAGGTCGGTGGCAACGCTGGCGGGGAAGCCGCCCAGCAGTTTTGCTTCAAGAAAGGCACCGCTGTTGTTCAGGGCCTGGGCCACGGCCTTGGCATCGCCCAGTTGCCGGGCATCCGGCAGGCCGGCCAGCAGGCGTTCGGCACTGGCGCGCAGGTCGCCATCGGCACCTGGGTCGCGGGTAAGTTGCTGCAGGGCGTTGAGCAGGCCGGGCAATGAGGCCTGGCGGTTTTGCTGGGTCAGCAGTTGCTGGGCAATGCTGAGCTGGTCCTGCCTGCCGCTGAGCGGCACGAAACGCAGCGACTGGTCGCCCTGCACCAGCGCGCTGAGCAGGCTGCCAATGGCCAGCGGGCGCGGGCTGTCGACGGTCAGGGTAGCGCCGGCCTGGGCACTGTTGAGCAGGCTGACCAGCGCCCGGTAGACCGGCGCTTGGCCTGGCGCCTGGGCCAATGCCTGGTTGGTCACGACCTTGCCTTGCAGCAGGGTGCCGACGGGTACCTTGCTGGTGTCCAGGCGGGTGAGGGTGGCGACCTGGCTGGCGTTGGCCTGCTGCAGCAGGATTGCCAGGCGGTTGCTTTCGGTCTGGCTGACGGTGACTTGGCTGCCCTGGGGCAGGGGCTGGCTGGCGCTGGCTTGCAACTGGGTCTGAGTGCCATTGGCCTGCATCAGCCGCAGCACCAGTTGGAAGTCGCTACCCACCTGGCGCAACGACATGACTTCGGCCTGCGCGGTCTCGCCGGGGGCCATCAGGCCGGGCTGTGGTTGCGTCAGGCGCAGCAGTTCGCCAGTCATGGCCGCCTTGATGGCCTGGGTGCTGATTGCGGTTTGTGCACCGAGACTATTGATTTCAGTCATGATTGTATACAACCTGTCGAACCCGGCCTCTTGGCAGCGCGGCAGCGCGTGTAATAATGCTGGCCGCCCGTCGTTGCCAGTATAACGGCAGCGTGCGGGGCGACTTGAGACACAAGGGCTTCAGAGTGGTGTCGCCTGCTTCGCGGGCATGCCCGCTCCCACAGGTTC